>JBJKRF010000043.1:0-6833 GCA_046704785.1 Anaerolineales bacterium
ACACCTTTACAATTTTATGCGAGATTGGTATCTAATTTCAACCTGCATTTGACGATCAAAGCTCGTTTCTGTAGGAAAAAGCCATATATAGGGCTGTTTGAAACCAGTATGTTCATGAAATTTGTAAAGCTGATCTTGACTGAATGTGAACCGTGCCATTAATCGCTTTGTAGCCTTCAGTATGGCTTGGGCTGGCAGGTTGACCAATGTTTGCATCGATAAAAAGCGCGGCCCTTTGGAAAATTTGGCAATGTGAAACGATAAAAACCGGCACCGTGGAAGCGCCAGAAGCTTAAAAAGTGTGTATAAGAAAATCATATAAAGTATTCTTTCGGGCTAGGTTAACACCCTTTAGGTTGGTATAATCGCATCGGCCCAAAGAGGAGGTCCTTGTGAATAGTTCACGAAATCAATCGCTCATCATCTACGCATTGCTGTTCATTGCGATCATAGCCATGGTGTACTTTCAGGTGCGCCAGCAGCCGGGAACACAAGAAGTCCTGACGATCAATCAGGTCGCTGCGGATGTGCAAAAGGGGCGTGTCAAGCGGATCGTAGTCAATACGGATAACAGCCTGGATGTCATATATCCCGGTTCGCAAGGTGATGTTCAGCGGACGGCGCAAAAAGAAGACGGCGCCACCTTGGTAAGTCAGTTACTCGAGTTGGGTGTCTCGCCCGATAAGCTTTCGCCAAACAGTATCCAAATCGAAGCCAAGGCGCCGAGTTCCTGGGCGGCTATTTTGAGCATCCTCGGTTATGTGCTACCGTTTATTTTGTTCGCTATATTTTTCTGGTGGGTTTTCCGGCAGGCGCAAGGTTCCAATAATGCGGCCATGTCTTTTGGCAAATCGCGCGCGCGTATGTTCAGCGGTGAGCATCCCACGGTGACGTTCGAAGATGTGGCCGGTGCGGATGAGTCGAAGGATGAACTCAAAGAAGTGGTCGAATTCTTGCGCGAGCCGCAAAAGTTCATTCAGTTGGGCGCGCGAATCCCGAAAGGCGTTTTATTGGTCGGCCCGCCAGGAACCGGTAAAACTCTGCTCGCCAAAGCGGTTTCCGGCGAGGCCGGCGTGCCATTTTTCTCGATCTCCGGCTCTGAATTCGTCGAGATGTTCGTCGGTGTAGGCGCCAGCCGCGTGCGCGATCTCTTCGACCAGGCCAAACGTCATTCGCCCTGTATCATCTTTGTGGATGAAATCGATGCGGTCGGTCGGCAGCGCGGCGCTGGTTTGGGCGGTTCGCACGATGAGCGCGAACAGACCCTCAACCAGATGCTGGTCGAAATGGACGGTTTCGACACAGACACGAACGTGATCGTAATGGCAGCGACCAACCGCCCCGACATCCTTGATCCCGCGCTCTTACGCCCCGGACGCTTCGACCGTCGCGTGACGCTCGACCGCCCCGATATGCGTGGCCGCGAGGCCATCCTGCGGGTGCACGTCAAAGGTAAGCCGCTCGAACCCGGAGTCAACCTGGGCGCAATTGCGCGCGGCACCCCCGGTTTCGTCGGCGCAGACCTGGAGAACCTGGTCAACGAGGCGGCCATCCTGGCAGCGCGTCGCAACAAACGCTCGATCGGCCAACAGGATATGGAAGAGGCCATCGAACGCCTCGTCATGGGGCCGGAACGCAAGAGTCGCTTGATCAGCGATGAGGAAAAACGGATCATCGCTTATCACGAAGCCGGCCATGCAGTCGTTGCCAACGCCATCCCCGAAGCCGACCCCGTGCAGAAAGTCACCATCGTTGGTCGTGGGCAGGCCGGTGGTGTAACCTGGTATCGTCCGGATGACGACCGTGTTTTGATGTCACGCAAGAAGATTATGGCAACGCTTGCTTACGCGCTGGGCGGCCGTGCTGCCGAAGCAGAAGTGTTCGACGACATTACCTCGGGAGCTTCCAATGACATCGAGCAGGTCACACGCATGGCGCGCACGATGGTCACCCGCCTGGGAATGAGTGAAGAGTTGGGGAACATGTCCTACGGCCAAAAGGAGGAGTTGATCTTCCTGGGACGGGAAATCTCGGAGCAACGAGATTACTCCGATGCCATCGCCCAACAGATCGATCGCGAGGTTCGCAAGCTGGTAGACGAATCGTACAAGAAGGCGCTGGACATCCTGCGCAATTACCGCAATGAACTCGACTCGGTTGCCTCCTTATTGTTGGAGAAAGAGACCATCAGCCGTGAGGAGTTCGAAGCGGTCTTCCCGCCGCCGATCCCGAAGAAGAGCGGAACACCGCAACTTGCTTAAACATAAAACGGAGCCTATCAAAGGCTCCGTTTTATGTTTTCAATTCTGTTCTTCATGATGCTGGCGCACCAGTTCGCGCCGCAGGATTTTCCCCACCGTGGTCTTGGGCAGTTCGCTGCGGAATTCGTAATGCGTGGGGACTTTGTAGGGCGCAAGCCGCTCTTTGCACCAGACTTTGATTTCTTCGTCGGTGGCGATCTCGGTCGGTTTGAGCACGATCCAGGCTTTGACGGTTTCGCCTCGATAGGGGTCGGGGATGCCTGCTACGCCCACCTCCAACACCTTTGGATAGGCGGCAATGACTTCCTCCACTTCGCGCGGCCAAACCTGGAAGCCGCCGGGTTTGATCAGTTCTTTTTTGCGGTCGACGATATAAAAGTAGCCATCCTCATCCATGCGGGCGATGTCTCCGGTAAAGAGCCAGGGTCCGTCGTCCCCTTTTAAGTATCGCAAGGCGTTGGTGGTTTCTGTCGGCATATTGTGATAGCCTTTCATGACCTGCGGCCCGCGGATGCATAATTCGCCCACCTCGCCTACGGGGAGTTCTGTCTCGCCGTCGTCCAGGCTGATGATTTTGCACTCCACGTCGGGAAAGGGCATACCAATCGAGCCGGTCTTGTTCAGTCCTAACAGCGGGTTGCAGTGTGTAGCCGTGGGCGCTTCGGAGAGTCCGTATCCCTCGAAGAGTTTCCCGCCGCTCAATCTCTCGAACGTTTCCTTGGTCTCGCGCAAGAGCGGAGCCGAGCCGGAAATACAGGATTTGATCGACCGCAGGCTGACTTTGCCCGCTTTGACTTCAGGGCGGTTGTTGATGGCGTTGTACAGCGTCGGCACACCGGGAAAGGTGGTTGGCTTGTATTTCTTGATGTTAGCGAGTACGTCTGGAATATCGCGCGCGTTGGGAATCATCACCATTGTCGCGCCGGTCGAGATGGCATATAACATGCCTGCCACCATGCCGTAGACGTGAAACAAAGGGATTGCCATTAACAAGGTCTCTTTGCCGTCTTCCATGTTGACGAACCAGGCCTTGATCTGCAGGGTATTGGCAACAACGTTACGGTGCAACGCCACCGCGCCTTTCGAGATGCCGGTCGTCCCGCCGGAGTACTGGAACAGGGCAGTATCGTCGGGCCCGATTTCCAGGGTGGGGCGCTGCGCGAATCGTTCGTCGGCGATGAGTGCTTGCATCCAGAGATCGCCCTCGGCTAATCCGCCCTCGATTCGGAATCCACCTTTCTTTTCACGTGTCAATGTGAAAAGAAAGCGCAGCAAGGGCGGCAGGGTTTCTTTTAAGTTGGTGACGATCAATGTTTTGATTTTTGTGTTGGGCTGGGTGGCTTTAATCGTTTTGTAGAAATTGGTCATCACGAACATGACCTCAACCCCTGCATCGTTTACCTGGTGTTCGATTTCGGAAGGAGTGTAGAGCGGATTGGTTGCCACCACCACGCCCCCGGCTTTCAAAATCCCAAAATACACCATCACGAACTGTGGCGTATTTGGCATAAAAATTCCCACACGATCTCCCTTTTTGACCCCCAACGACACAAGCGCCCCTGCCAATCGGTCGCTGATTTCATTCATCTCTTTGAACGAGATCGACGCGCCTTTGAAGATTGTGCAGGGGCGTTCCGGGTACTTTCGGGCAGATTCTTCCAAAAAGTGGAAGAGAGGCACATTGGGATACTCGATGCTGGGAGGAACACCTTGGTCATAATGTGCAAGCCAGGGACGAGAATCCATCCTATCTCCTTTTTTACCTACAATTGGACTTCATGACAATTGCTCGGGGAACTTCCGTCCAAAGCGGCGATTCCAGGAGTTTTGTTTACAGTATAGGTTCAAAAAAAACAAAAGTCAATCAGCACCGCCCCAGCTTACCTAATAGATAGGTCTCCACAGTTGACACATCAGTCTCCCCGGCGTCAAACCACTGAATGTTTTGATCCTGTTCTTTGAACCAGTTCGCCTGGCGCCGCACGAAAACGCGCGTCGAGCGTTTGATCTGCGCTTTGGCTGCCTCCACTGTCATTTCTCCCGCCAGGACTGCGACGCACTCGCGGTAGCCGATGGCAGACATCGACGGTAAATCGGGCGCATAGCCCAGGTTGAGCAGGCGGCGGACTTCTTCGAGAAAGCCGTTCTCGAACATGGAATCGATGCGTGCATCGACGCGTTGGTATAGCAACGGGCGTGGACGCTTCAACCCGATGCCGATCAACCGATAAGGAGAGTCGGAGGCGCCCCGCTGCGTTGAGAAAAGGCGTCCGGTGGTGAAGATGACTTCCAGAGCGCGCACCGTGCGACGTAAATTGCGCGGGTCGATCTTCGCGGCAGCCGCCTCGTCCAGGATTTTTAGCCTATCGTGTAGCCAGTAATGACCCTGCTGCTCGGCCAGCGATTCCAGAATCGACCGCAGGCGCAGGTCTGGCTGCACCTCGGGAGGCGTCCAGCCGGCGCTGACGGCGCGGATATATTGTCCGCTGCCGCCCACCAGGAAAGGCAGCCGCCCGCGGCGTTGAATCTCGTCAATGGCCTGGCACGCCGCCTGCTGAAAGACAGCCAGACTCCAGGTTTCGTCGGGGTCGGCCACATCGATGAGATGATGTGGCACGCGCGCCTGCTCCTGCACAGACGGTTTGGCCGTGCCCACGTCCATGCCGCGATAGAAAAGGCGCGAGTCGGCGGAGACAATCTCGCCGTTCATCCGTTCGGCCAACTGGATGGCGAAAGCTGTCTTGCCGACGGCGGTAGGCCCGACGATGAGAATGAGGGGTGCTTTAGGAGACATTTTCGAAATGTTCGATTTGTGATGAGTGGCCCGGTTTGCCCTGAATCGCGATCACGTCGAGTTGCCAGTAGTCGATCTCGTGTTCGGCTGCGTAGTGTTCGGCGGCGGCGATCATGTGTTCCAGCTTGCGGGGCGTGACGGCTTCTTCGGGCAGGCCCAGGCGGCGGGTTGTACGCGTCTTGACTTCTACGAAAACGGTGACCTCCTTCAGGCGGGCGATCACGTCGATTTCGCCGTACGGCGTGCGGGTGTTTCGGTCCACAATTTGGTAGCCTTTGGATTGCAGGTAGGCGACGGCGGCTTGCTCGCCCCAGCGTCCGATTTCCTGGTTGTGTTTCATTCTCTGAAGGTTTCCAGTAAGCTTTGCACACGGAAGCGCAGGCCGCGTTGGCGCGGTTTGAATTCTTGTACCAGTTGGGTGTAGTGTTCGAGCATGAGCTGGCTGGTACGTTGAATGTCGTAGCGGCTGGCGATGTTTTGCGCGGCAACTCCCATGCGCTGGCGCAGCTTTTTGTCGAGGCACAGGCGGGTGAGCTTGGCGGTGAAGGCCGCCAGATCGTTGCCGGAGAGGAAGCCACTGATCTCGTCCTCGACGATGTCGCCTACCCCGACGGATTGGATGCCCATCACGGGCAGCCCGGCGGCCATGGCTTCGATGACGGAGAGGGGATGCACTTCGCTGATCGAGGCCGTGACGAAGAGATCGCACGTGCTTAAATAGGCGGGCAGTTCCTCGTAGGGAAGGTGCCCGGTGAAGTGGACGCGTGAGAGGATGCCACTTTGTTGGGCCTGTTCCTGCAATTTATCGCGTTCTGGGCCGTCGCCGAGCAGGAGTAGATGGGTGTTGCCGAGCGCTTGTGCCACGCCGGCAAAGGCTTTGAGCAGGAAGGGTAGATTTTTTTCGGGTGCGAGCCGCCCCGAATAAACCAGCAGCACATCGTCGTCTGTCAGGCCGAACTGGGCGCGTTGAGCCGGGTTGGCGGTTTTGTAGAAGAGGCCCAGTTCGACGCCGTTCGGTACGATGGTGATGGGTGCCTGGACGCGGAAACGGCGCAGCACGGCGGCCATACCGGGTGAGGGCGAGATGACCATATCAACGGCGGCGCAAAAATTGGGCATGTAGGTTTCCAGTAGAGTCTCGCTGATTTCTTGCGGCACCCCCGACAAATAGACCTGCGCGTACAGGTCGTAGCGGGTGTGGTTGGTGAAAACGATAGGAATGTTCAGCGGGCGGCAATAACGCAGTGCCAGGCGTCCGCTTAGGAAGGGGTGATGGACGTGGACGATGTCCATCGTTTGGAGCACCGCTTTGGCGCGGCGGTTGTAGCGGAAAGACAGGTAGTAGCCTGTGTCGATCAACGGGAGGCCCGGGGAACGGACGATGTGTTGTTCGGCATCCTTGTATTCTTCGTCGCCAAAGGTAAAGACGTGAACTTCATGCCCGGCCGCTTCAAGGTAGCGTTTGTTCACCGCAATGTAGTTGGTGATTCCACTGATGTGTGGCTTGTATGTATCTACCATCATGCCGATGCGCATGTCGTCCTCCTCGGCGCTTTTATTATAAGTGCCTGCGGTTACAAATGGCGTTTTCTGTCGGATACCGGACCGGCGCCTGGATACAAACAGGGAGATGGAATAGTCCATCTCCCTGTCATTGTGCGCCCAGCATGGGCGTTGACTAGAGGGTGAAAGACCCTTATGGAGGTTGATTGCACCAACCATTAGCCAAGAGCAAGGGCATCACCGCGAGGTGGGGTCTGGAGGAAGCTGGCGGCAAA
>JBJKRF010000044.1:0-37977 GCA_046704785.1 Anaerolineales bacterium
GTTTTCATCTCGCAAAGCCTGATTCTCCGCCTGCAAGTCACGCACATCCACCGACAGTTTTTCAATCAGATTCAGCAATCGCCGAATCAGTTGCCGGGCATTTTCTTCCTGGATGGCGTTTAGATCAATGCTTTCTAACATGCCGTAAGTTTACCCGCTCTTCTCCACTTCCTCTACCCCCAAGTTTTTGAGATGATACTCGGCATTCATTCCATCACCATCATCTTTGATGACGAGAATATTCGCTTTTTTGTCGATATATATCCAGACATTTTCCGCATCTGCATCCCATGAGTTGGATATTGCCTCACCGAGCACAGTCATGAAGCTTCGGTATAGATTTCTACCCAAATGATCGAGAACGCTCAATGAGATCAAGAATGAAAACTGGTCATCTGGCATTGCCATAATATTCCTCTAGGTGGGACAATATCGATTTTCCAATGACGACGCCTAATTCTACAGGTACGGCGTTTCCGATATGGATACCTGCTCTCTTCAAGTGTATATCCTTTTCACTTTCGTAGAATTTGTAATCGTCGGGAAAAGTTTGAAGAATTGCAGCTTCTCTTATCGTCAACGCCCTGTTTTGAGACGGGTGTCCGAACCTTCCGGTTCCATAATTGTAGAATTGAGTAGTAATCGTCGAGGATGGTTCGTTCCAAGCCATTCGTCCGTAGACCGATTTGTAGGTTCTACCGGTGTTCTTCTTGTGACATGTAAGTTGAAGGTCCTCGTCCCAATCTAGCCAAGTTCCGTTTGGCTTAGACGCCTTGATTCGTCGCAAATTCATGGCAGAGAGTTTTGTGGTCTTGTGTAGCGGATCGCTTTTGCAGATTTCTCCTGCCGTTATTGGCGGAAGACGCCCTATTGCTTGTTCGAGGGTAATGTAATTGTCCTCTGAATGCGTCCTAGAAATCAAAGATATTTTGCCGAGTTTGGATGCAAGTAAAACAAGTCTTCGCCTTTTTTGTGGAATCCCATAATCTGGACAGTAAACGTTGGAATAGGAGACAGAATATCCCATTCCTTCGAGTGCAGCGACGAAATCGTGGAATATATCCTGATTTGCCAGATTGGGAACATTTTCCATGGATACGATGGTTGGACTCGTCTCGCACACCAATCTCTTGAATTCATCAAGGAGTCTCCACTTACCGTTTTGCTGTCTGTTCTTGATTTTGTTCGAATGGGTAGAAAATGGTTGACATGGCGCACACCCGACTAAAATATGTAGTTTTTCGTTACTTGACCAGTATCTAGTTTTTATTTCTTCCCCAGCAATCTCGGTGACATCTTTAGGAATGAATTTTCCTCCAACATTCGTTTCGAAAGCGTACTTACATGAAACATCTAGATCGATACCTGCGACGACGGGCAAACCGGCCTTCTTTAGTCCATACGACAGGCCACCAATACCGCAGAAAAGATCAATAACGGACGTTTCCACATCGAAAATATACCATTTTTTGGGATAATTAGGGCGTCTTTGTGCTCACTATTCTAATTTCCCCTGCTGACAACTGTCCCTTGGCATCTCCTCAGCTATGGAATTGGGGACTATCTCTCTTGACAAACCCTCACCAGATCGTTTATCCTAAACATATATGTACAGGATAAGCAATCTACTTCAACAAAACCGCCGCCTCTTCCATACCGGCGACCTGGCCGTGCTGTGGGGCATCACCAACCGCAACAGCCTCTACACCACCATCCAACGCTACTGCCGCCAGGGCATCCTGCACCCCATCTTCAAGGGGCTGTACGCCACCCTGCCCCTCGACCAACTGGACCCGCTCGAGCTGGGAGCAGCGCTCATCCACGCCTACTGCTACGTCACCACCGAAACCGTCCTGGCTGCCGCCGGGGTCATCTCCCAAGCCACGTACGCCACCACCTTCGTCGCCCCGATTTCCAAGCAATATACCGTCGGTCCCTACACCTATCGCTGCCGCCGTCTGCAACCCCGGTTCCTCTACAACCCCACCGGGATCGAGACGCGCCGGGGCCTCGCCAGCGCCTCCACCGAGCGCGCCGTGGCCGACCTCTTATACTTCTCCCCCCACTACCACCTGGACATGACCGGCGGCGTCGATTGGGAGCGCGTGCAGTCCATCCGGAAGGAGGTGGGCTACTCATGATCCCGCTTCGCAAGGAAGACGTCTTCCACAAGTCCCAACTCAATCGACTGTTGATCGAGATCGTCGACACCCCTGCCCTGGCCACTACCCTGGCTTTCAAGGGCGGCACCTGCGCCGCCATGCTGGGCAGGCTCGACCGCTTCTCCGTCGACCTGGACTTCGACCTCATCATCCCCGTCGACCACGCGCCGCTGCATGACCGGTTGGCCGCCATCTTTTCCCGCCTCGACCTGACCCTGACCAAGACCTTCCGCCAGGCACTCTTCTTCGAACTGCGCTACCCCACCCCCGACCCGTCCCAGCGCCATACCCTCAAAGTCAGCTTCAGCGACGACCCGCCGCAAGCCAACGACTACAAGGTGGAATACCTGTCCGAGATCGACCGCCTGGTGCGCTGCCAGAGCGTCGAAACGATGTTCGCCAACAAGCTCGTGGCCGTCACCGACCGCTTTGCCCGCTACCAGACCGTCGCCGGGCGTGACGTCTACGACATCCACCACTTCTTCCTGAAAGGCTACACCTACAAAGCGGAGATCATCATCGAGCGCACCGGTCAGAGCGCGCCCGACTACCTGCGCTCGCTCAGCGCGCACATCCGCAAGCACGTCACCCAGCGGCTCATCGACGAAGATTTGAACGCGCTCCTGCCCCCGGCGCAGTTCCGCTCGCTGCGCAAGGTCATCCTGCCCGAGACACTCCATTTCCTGGACTCCCCGCCTGCCTGAGCAGGCTAATCCCCATCTAACTCCCCTGCTGACAATTCGCGCGAGCCTCTCTATACTGCTCGTATGGCAGAAAAGAGAAAAAGGCTACCGCGCTACGCTCGCGCCCCCGAACCGCCCGCTATGCGGCTCACACAGCGCGACAGACGCATTTTGGAAGCCGTGCACGCCTACGACGGCGTTCTGAGTTTCTCCCAAATCCAGCGACTGTTCTTCACCGGCAAGAGCCAGACCGAGCAGCGCCTCAAGCTGCTCTACCAACACGGCTACCTGGCCCGCCCGGACAAGGAACAACGCAGGCGGCTGCCGGAGATGGTCTACTGGCTGGACAAGAAAGGCGCAGACCTGGTCGCCAGCCTGAGCGGCACGCCCCTGCCCGAATTCTCCTGGCGCAGCGAACCGCGCTGGTTCCAGGTGGAACACGACCTGGCCGTCAACGACTTCCGGCTCGACCTGGTGCAGGCGTGCAGCCGGGATAAAGTGATCGACCTGGAGACCTGGGTGCCGGAGAGCGAGTTCTGGGCGTACCCCGACAAGGTCAGCTACACCTACCAGGAAAAGAAGATGGCACGGAATATCCGCCCGGACGGTTTCTTCATGCTCTCCACCCGCGAACATCGCATCCGTTACTTGCTGGAGATCGACCGCAGCACCGAGGACAATCCGCGCTTCTACCGCGAGAAACTGCTGCCCGGTCTGGCCTACCTGAAGACCGACGCCTACGAAGAGCGCTTCGGCCACCGCAGCGGGCGCTGGTTGGTGGTCACCACCGGCCAACGACGGCTGACGAATATGCTGCGCCAGGCGCACCAGGCGCACACCAAAGGGCTGTTCTACTTTACGACCTTCGAGCAGGTTTCCCCGGAGAGCCTGCTCTCCGCCCCGATCTGGCAGCGGGAAGACCGCCGGGAGCGGGTGCCCCTGCTCTTCCTGGATTGATCCGAAAAACGTTTCACACCCGACGCGTCCGATTGCGTCAAGGATTTGCCCGTGCCGGTTCCTCCTTGACGCCCGCGCCGGGTGTTTTTTGTGGCTGGTATGGGGTGCATGTGCACATCCCAAGATACCAACCATGAAATGCGGAAAGGGGGTGAGAAAATGAAATTACTGACCAAAGCACTCGAAAGACGGTTTGCGGAAGTCGGCTCGCAAGAGATGGCGGCAGATCCGTTGGTGATCGCCAGGTTCTTCGACCCTGTCGGAGCCGGTACCTGGTACGCGACGGAATACGACCCCGAAAGTCGCGCGTTCTTCGGCTACGTCTCGATCTTCGGCGATTGGAACGACGAATGGGGTTCCTTCTCTCTCGACGAGTTGGAAGCTCTCAAGAGTCCGTTCGGGCTGGGAATCGAACGCGACCGGTTCTTCGAAGAAAAGCCTTTCAGCCGGATCACGAAATAGTGAACCGGTGGCCCGCCAGACGCCCCCACTTTTGGGGGCGCTGGTGGCCCGGCTTGACACACCCGTGGGTGTGTGAAATCATGGATACACAATCGCGCAAATACACAAAGTCATAAAGACACGAATGCATATGGGCATAAACGCATCGATACACGGAAGCATAAAGACAGCATTGTGCCAATGCACAATGTCACTGATGCACGAATGCACAAAAGCATAGATGCACAAGCGCACAAAGGGGGAAGATGAGAAGGATCGTATTCACGAACGACAAAGGCGGGGTGGGGAAGACCACGACGGTTGCCAACCTGGCGGTCGGGCTGGCCGCCCGGGGCAGGAAGACCCTGGTGGTGGACATGGACCCCCAGGCCGACGTGACCTTCGCGCTTCTGTCGGAGCGCGCGCCGGAAGCAACCGGGGGATACGTTCCCCCGACCACGCACGCGTTGCTGGTGGGGCACTACACCATCGGGCAGGTCACGCTGGCCGTCCCTCGCTACGAGAACCTGTCCATCATCCCGTCCAACGCCGATTTGGCGGACGCCGCTCTCAAGTTGGGCCAGCGTCCGACCCGTCTGCGCAGCTTGCTGGACGAGTTGCCCCCGGACGCCTTCGACGTGGTCTTGATCGACACCGGCAAGGGGCTCGACCCCCTGGCGATCAACGCGTTGGCGGCGGCGCAGGACGTGGTCGTGATGGTCGCGCCCGGTCGTCTGGAACTGGACGCCGTGGCCCGGATGCGGGAGAACGTCGCCCTGGTGCGGGACGAAGTCCTGCTCAAGGCGGGCGAACCCAACATCACAGGCATCCTGCTGACCATGGCCGACCCGTATTCGATCACCCACGACACACTTAGACGGATCGACAGGACCTATCCGGGGCTGCTCTTGCGCACGCGCGTCCCCAAGAACAACGATTTGCAGAAAGCCATCGGGCGGGCGCGCAGCGTCTTCGAAGTGGCTCCGCACAGCAAGGGCGCGCAGGCATACGAGCAACTCATCGGGGAGTTGGGACTATGACCCCCATCCGAGCCACCGGGTTGGGCGAACCGGAACCCCTGGGAAAGAAGGCTTTGTTCCGCCCGCCGCAGGAAGAGCCTGAAAGGAAACAACCCGAACCCGAAGAGACCCGCATATCCGCCGTCCCCAGGAAGAAAGAACCCGCTCCGGAATCCGCAGCGCGGGTGCGTATGACCATGGAGATCACCAAACGTTCCCTCGCCATCCTTCAGGAGCTACGCAGCGAATATCGTCTGCGGACGGGGAAGTCGCTGCCCGGTTGGAAGATCGTCAGCGCGGCCATCGAGTGCTACGGACGGAAGGAGCAACGTGCAAAATAACCATCCGGTCAACGACATCGGTCAGTGTGTGCGCCAGGCGCATCACCTGGTGCAGCGCATC
The DNA here is from genome assembly GCA_046704785.1 of Anaerolineales bacterium. Classification (GTDB taxonomy): domain Bacteria; phylum Chloroflexota; class Anaerolineae; order Anaerolineales; family Villigracilaceae; genus JBJKRF01. The sequence continues at coordinate 5,665 of JBJKRF010000044.1, forward strand.
CAGACCGGCAGCGCGCAGGATCGTTCCCTGTGCCACGTCTTCACCAGCCTGGCCGGTGACGCGACCGTCGGTTTTCTGGCGTACGCGATCTGGCGGGTCCGCTCTCCCTTTTTCTCCACCTCCCTTTGCGCCTCGGATTATAAGCAATCCGGGGTCAAAGCATCCAGGGTCAGTCGGACGTGATCCTGCTGGCAAGAGGAGAACGTTGCCGTCGGCGACTGCCCCGCCGGAGGCGGCCAGATGAGGGCAGGGCAGCTCTGTGCTCACTTGGTTGTGGCTGGCTCTGGAACACGATATGGTTAGTGTGTAAAAACGCACCGGAAACCTATTTCGTTGGATGTGTGGTCTGGTGTGTTCCGCCCGCGGTTTGATACTCTCAAGAAGGTTGGAAATGTCGTATTGGCCCAACTTCCACCTCTAATGACCTTGAACTCTCCTGATTCGGGCCCAACAGGGTTGATCGAACTTCTCAAGTTATACGGTCCATGCCAGTCGAATATCCACTCCCACACGTTCCCGGCCATATCATAAGCCCCGACAGAACTCACGCCTTTGGGATAGTTCCCGATTTCCGTTGTGTCCACGTCGACGTTATTGTAGTTGGCCAACGTTTTGTTTGGCGACTGATCGCCCCAGGGATAAATGCGCATCTGGGAAGTACGGGGGTCCCACCCGGCAGCTTTTTCCCACTCCGCCTCTGTTGGCAACCGTCCTCCTCTCCACTGACAGAAGGTCTCAGCTTGTCCCCAAGTGATTTCGATTACTGGGAAATCAGCAAACTCAGATACGCCATAATAACCATGTGGACGCTTGTGAGACACAAGACTCTGGGGTTGTCCACATAGATCTCCAGGACATTCTGCGAATTGTTTGTTAGTTACCAGAAACTGATCAATCCAGAATCCGTCCGTGTATACTTGATGCAACACCTCGTCAGGGAATCCCTTTCCTGTATGGTCTCCCATCATGAAAGAACCAGCAGGAACCCAGACCTGTTTCGACCCATCGGCTTTGCTCATGACCATAGGTGAAAATGCGGGATTGGCGGTGGGGGTTTGTGTGGCAAGCAATATCTGCGTGGCATTGGGCGTTGGTGTTATGGTTGGCGTGAGGGTCAGCGTAGGGGATGGTGTGAGCGTCTCGGTGGGAGTTCGTGTCGGGGGAAGAGTGTTAGTAATGGTTGGGGTCGGTGACGGCCAGAATTGCCCTGTTACTCGTTCGGGAGACCAACCGAAGAATGACATGAACGTGATGACCACAATAATCGCACTGAGAAAAATGCTGCACAAAACGATCAAAGGACGATTCTGTTCCCGCACGATCCAGGCTACAACCCAATCCAACCACCCATGCTGATTGAGGTAGTCTTGAAATGCCTGGACAGCGTCTTTCTTCCCATCTTGGGTGCTCTTTAAAGCTGTTCCAAACTTCGCGTCGATAAAATCCGAGGCAACATGGGCATCTTTGATGCGCGTCAACCATCGGTCTTCCTCTGGTTGTTCCCGAACGTAGTCGATCAGTTGTTGCGCTGCCAGACGATAATTATTCGCAGCATTTTCACTTTTTTCTTTGCGAATAGCGTCGTGAAATGCATCGAGAATGAGTTTTTCTGCGGAGAAGGTGTCCATATCCAGAACCTCGAAAAGTTAGATTGTGTGTTGTGGGTTTTGTTCGGACTCACTATATTATGCGTCGCTTTTTATGCTGGGTCAATTTACAAACAATTTTGCAATGGGCGTATTTACATCTGGTATCGGATGCGGTAAAGCTCTTGAAAACTCCCTAGGGAAAGCATAGAATACCCGTCACGTATGGGAGAGAGAGTAACCAGTCAAGAACCACCCGATTTATCGGCAGAAGAGGCAACATTCAATGACGTAGACATCGAACAGCTAAAATCTGCCTTCGAAGCCGAGTGGGCAGGGAACCGTCGTGCCCGTACCATCGTGGAACATGAGGACGGTAGTCGTACTTATTACGAGACCTATCAAGTTCCCCTTTTCAAGAATGAAAGAGACCTCAATCGTTTTCTTCCCAGAATAGGCCAACAAGCCATGATTTTAGGATACACCGCCCCGATTGGAGCTGTGCTTGTGCCCAATGCGGAGCATTCCTTGACCGGTAGTACCTACGGGTCGGTTTTCCTCTTTCTGGAAAGGACGGAAAAGTAGACGGCGCGCCATCATTTTGCTATCATGCCCGTATGACATCCCAAAAAGCGGTCACCCAGGAAGACCTGGTCCAACTCAGCGACGCGATCCTCACCGGGGTGGGTGCCATGATCCAAAAACTGGACGACAAGTTCAGCGACAAGTTCGACGGGCTCAGCGAACGGGTAGATCATCTCGAAGACAAGGTCAATGGCTTGACCACCCGGATGGACACGCTTGAGACAAAAGTGGATCACCTAACGATCAGGATGGATGCTCTTGAGGCAAAAGTCGATCACCTAACGATCAGGGTGGATGCTCTTGAGGCAAAAGTGGATGGGCTGACCCGCGAAGTCAAAGGGATGAAGCATCAAATGAAAGACCTGTCGAAGGATACGGTCAGGCGGGAAGAATTCGAATCACTCCAATCCAAAGTCTATCGTCACCATCCGGTCAATTGAGCCTATGCAAGAACGCTGGAGGAGAATTCCAAGGGACCACGAACTACTCGACCAGGTCTCGCGTGAGCGATTACCCCCCTTGTACAGCCAGGAAGAACTGGAACTGGATGCCCTGGCGCAGGTGAAGTTCTTCACACCCGATAGCAACTGGTCGTGGTACGCCACCGAGTTCGACGGCGAAGACGTGTTCTTCGGGCTGGTCTCCGGGTTGGAAGTGGAGTTGGGCTATTTCTTCCTGTCCGAACTCGATAGCATCCGCGGGCCGCTGGACTTGCCCATCGAACGCGACCTCCACTACGAACCCAAGACGCTCAAGGAACTCCTGGCGTTCCACCGGCGCGAAAGGGGAGGCTAGGGGGATGGCCGAGGACGAAGCTGCGAATTCGATGATGGGCAAGGTGGGTTGTTTTGCCGAGCAACTGGCTACCTGGGACAAACGGATCATCCGGATCATCGCCGTGGGGGGACTGGCCGGGGATGTGCTTCCACCCGAAGAAGTCATCCAACTGGTCTGCACTTTCTGCCCGGAGCCATCGAGTGACAGCCAGGGTTTCTTTGCGGTCATCAACCTGCTCCTGCGGGATGATTTCGAAGGCGCCTCTGCCGGGCTGGACATCCGCCAATCCATCGACCTGGGGTTCGAGATGGACGACGAGGTGCACCTGCCCAACGGTGTTATTTTCGAGACCCCCAAAAATCCACAGATCATTTGGCCGCACTATGACGAACCAGAACCAACGAACTAATTCCAGCCTCTGATTCCTGAGCCTCTTTCGGTTCCACACCCTATGCTATTGACAAATTATCACCGCCAGAATTACAATCTCTTGCGATTATAATTCTGAGCTCCACCCATCCAGCCCAGGCTTTTTGCCCCATTTATTTTTTCGGTCCTGGCCTGTGTTCGCGGGCCGTATATTCTCTGACTGCCTGCTCTGTCGTGAGCCAATCCCGGCCTACCTTGGTCCCCCAAATTTCTCCTTGTCTTACCAACAACCGGAGATGACTCGATGAGAGCCCGCTTATTTTGGCAGCCTTGTCGAGAGGGATCAACTCATCCAGACCGGGCTGGTGGGAGTCTTTCCCTTTTGCGCTGCCGGGCATAAGGCGTCAGGTGGAGTTCAGTTTTTCCTTTTTCAGATCATACTCCTGGAATGCTACGAGTAATTATACAGGCAAACCACGGAGATGGCGTGGAAAACACTTGACAGAGAGGTGTAACATACAAGGTAGACGGTCATCCTATAATACATGTATGCCGCAGGGGACAGGGGGTTCGATGAAAGAATTGCGGATCGGTGCGAACAGGGAAGGGGTCTACCATCCCCCTTTCATCGACATGCAGGCATCCTCTGGCAATCTAATGGACAAGCAAACAGCCGAGATGTTGGCCTACGCGGCTTTGGTATTCAGAGGTCTCCCGGAGCTATGTTCGCTTGTCGCCGATAGTCGTGGGGTGCGTATCCTTGCCATAGCCGGTGTAGGCACCGCGATGGCGGCTTTGGGTACGGGCTATTTCCACCAGGCGCGCGCCGCTTCTCCCGATTTTCATGCTGGACTGGCCATGGGGCCGGGTACCGGGCATGGTAGCCCTGATATGCACGTGTCGGTTGCGCGTGGAGCGCCGTTGGTCCCTGTCCTGTCTTCGCAGCCAGATAACCACAGCTTTGTTATGAGGGGACTTCCTGTAGCGCCTATGATGGGGGGCGAGAGCCGCTTCCCCGAACCGCCTGCTCAGGGTGGCAACGGTGGGTCGGGGCAGACCTTCGAGCCCACCCCGATACCCACCCCTGTTCCAACGATGACGCCTACTCCCGATTTCAATCCCTGGAATTGGTTTTCCCAGCAGTGGTCCAAACTGGTGGGAGTTCCCCCAACCCCCACTCCCACGGAGACCTCCACGTTGGTCCCGCCGGAGTCGCGCGTGCTTCCCGATCAGGCAACCGTCGTTTTCCTGGGTTCCGACTACATCCACCGCCAGTATTCCGGATTCGCTGGTGCCTATCCCGAAGCCGCCACCCAATTGACCTCCGCCTTCAACGTCGTCACATATCTGGAACAACTTCCTGCCGAAGGGTACACACAGCAGGAACTTGCTGCCTACACCGACATCCAACGCAGCACCACGTCTATCGATGGACAAGATGTTCCTACCTTGGTAGGGACGGACAAGGCGGGGAAGCCGGAAGTACTGGCGATGCAGCAGCCGGTGAATGGCGTCGAAACCTGGGTGCGCGTGGCCGGGAGCAAATATCAGGGACACATGGTCTATGCCTACGTCGTCCCCGGCGGGAAGGATGACCTGGGGCTGGTGGGGGTGACTCCCCAAACTGCCGCTACGGTAATGGAACGGCTGATGGAAGAGGCGGCTCGCAGCAAGATCAACCGCGCTCTTGCGGTGCCTCCCGACCCCAACGGGAACCCGCGTGCGGTGACGCAGTCTCAAATCGGGGCGGTGTGGAACGAAGCGCAGGCTAATGGGGGTAACGTGACCTTGTATGTACCGGTGATGATGCCGGAGGTCGACCCCTTGGGCACGCCGGTTGTGTCGGGCACACCGACGCCGGGTGTACCGACGACCTTTGGTTTCAACGAGATCACAGTCAACGTGAATGAGCCCACTACTTTCCATATTATCCAGTCGGACGCCGCATGGCAAGCTTTGTCTGCCGAGATACGCACCCATGCGGTCTCCATGTTCCTGGACGACAAGGTTTTGTTGACCCGAGGAGAGAATGGGGGTTTAGCCGTGTATTATGTGGATACCGAGATGTCTGATACAGTCTCTATAGATGCTGTTGCTGCTTATGTCCAAAAGGAAGGGAAGACTTTTTCCAATGTTTTCAAGGGGGAGAACACTTTTGTTCAATCGCGTATGGGTAGTGAGGTCAGCGCCTACTTCGAATTGACGGGCTATGGACAGGGTGGCATAGCTTTGTGGAATACGCGGCGCGTGCTCGATAAGCAACATCATGCATCTCCTGTTATCCCGCAGTTCGATCAACGTTTGCTGGATGCCACTCAGCAATTCGTGGATGAGATCATGGCGGCTGCTACCAGCAAATAGTCCGCTCTGATTGAGCCCGGTCCTTTTCTTTGCTATGCTGGGGCAGTGAAGCGCTTTTTAATTGGTGTCATCGTGGTTGGGAGCTTGGCAGTGTGGAGCGGTAATCGCCCTACGCCTGTCCGGGCGGCCAATAGCTGTACAGGCCAGGGTACGTGTTGTGATGATAGTGGGTACTGTTCGAATGCAACGCATTCTTGTTCGAAGGATAGCGATTGTACTTATCCTGGCACGTGCGTCCTTGGCAAGAACTGTAGCCAGACCATCCAGCAAGCCTCGTGTAATTCTCAGTGTGGGGCAATCTGTCCCCAGGGTATGACGGCGGTTGCCAACTGTACTGCCAACTTGGGGACGCCTTGTGGCAACACCGCTCCTGCCTGCGGTGGCGACTGCCCGACGGGATCGTACTGCCGGGCCAAGGTCAGTGACCCGAGCCAATGTACGTGTGCACAGAGTACGGGCTGCCCGGGTGGGTATGTGTGGGTGGGCCAGAACAACAGCGTGCGGGAGTGCTGCAAGATGTCGGCTCCAGGTGCGCCGACCTTGGTATCTCCTGCCGACACGTCTCACCTGACGAGTGGCAGCGTGACTTTGCAGTGGACACCCCCTGCGGATTGGGGTGGAGCAAGTTGTCCTAACGGCAACCCGACCGATACCGTCTCTTTGGGATCGTCTGCAACGACAATGAGCACCATCTGGCGGGGCCAGGAGCCTCTGGTCACCTCGGTGCAGGTGGTGGGGAGCAATGTCGAGATACGGGGCACCGGGTTCCCGGCGGCGGGGTCGACCGTCCTGGTCAACCTGTCGTACCAGTCTGCCTATACCTCTTTGCCGCAGAGCACCTATACCGTCACCAAAGGCTGGGTGGGCAACCCGACCACCCAGGTGGGGGGAGACGAGTTTCATATCTGCCAAAGTATGAGTGGCGTGTCGAACTGGGACGCCAACTACGGCGTGGGGATGATGGCGGTTACCTATCCCAAGTCTATCACCTACAGCTATATGTACTATGACCAGAGCCAGGTCTGCGACGACTTCAAGGCCTATGGATGGCGGTACTGCCCCAAGTCGAACTGTGGCAAAAATAGTAACGCGTGTTGTGGCTGGGTGCCCAACCCCTCGACGCTGACGGCCACGACCAAGTACACGCAGGGCAAGACCTATACCGGCACCGTAGCAGTGAGCGCGGATGGGGTGGTACGCGTGCCGCTGTCTGCCCTGGGGAGTGTCTCCACCAACCTGACGATGACGGCGGCGGTGTCCAAGACCGGGGCAGGGTACAGTGTGAACCTTTCTCCGGGTACCTACTACTGGAAAGTGACTGCCGACAACGGGGTCTACCAGACGGACTCCTCTACCTGGTCCTTTACCATCACCTCGGGTGTGGCGGGTACGGTGTACTACGACTCCGGCAACACCTGCTCGACCGGGAGCCCGGGGACACACGCGGCGGGGGCAACCGTCACCTACCAGCCCTCGGCCAACGGCTCATCTAGCTACAGCGGCACGGTCGCGGCGGACGGGACGTACACGATCAGTGGTGCGCCAAACGGGACCGGGACACTGACCTTGTCTCTCCCGACCGGCTACAGCTGCTCGACTAGTTGCGGGGCAGGCTGCCCCACGGCTACCAGTGTCTCTGCTCCCTCCACCGGCAACAACTTCTACATCACCGACACGCGCAACCCGTGGTGGCAAGCTGTGGGGGCGGGTGTGTATGCCGGGAGCTCTGGCGGTGGCACGACCATCCGCTCCAATATCCCCTCCATGGTAAACAATTCGACTATAGCTACTTTGCTGCCCAGTTGGGGGTGACCTTTACCCAGACCTCTGACTGGTTGACGGATAGTATGGACCAGCCCGGCTACGACGCGACCAAGACCTTTTACTACCAAAAACCGAGCGTTGCGGGTGGTACTACCGCGACGATTGATACCCCCTGGCACGTGACGAGTGGACAGAGTTACATCGTCCTGGTGGATGGCGACCTGAAGATCAACAGCGATATTACGGTCGCCTCGGGAGGGTTCCTGGCGTTCATCGTATCGGGCAAGCTCACGGTGGACCCGGTCGTGACCAAACTGGAAGGGCTCTACGACGCCGATGGGCAGTTCGTGACCCAGTCGCAGTACAAGCAGGGCGTCACCAACGACAACCAATTGGCGGTGGATGGGAGTGTGGTCGCCTGGGGCGGGGTGTCTCTGGGACGGGACCTGGGGCCGGGCAATGCCTCCACCCCGGCGGAACGCTTCACCTATCGTCCCGACCTTCTTCTCGATATGCCCCAGGCTATGAAAATATACGCCCTCGACTGGCAGGAGGTGCCGGCGGGGACGTTCTAGCCGTGCGGATCGAGCGCGGGCTTTGATTTCCCGCTTTCGGGATGCTATGCTTTTTCTCGATGACCGCTGCACGCGCGCGCGCTTTTTCAGGGGAAAATATGTCCGTTAGAGAAAACATCCAGTTCTTTCATCGCTTCGACCCCGACGCCTACCTGAACATTCTCAGAGATGAACGGGGTGCGATGGAGCATCCGACCCAGCCCTGCGCCTATCTGCTTGACGGCGCGCCCTTCTACGGGCCGAAGCAGGTCGAAGACCACGTCTCCGTCCTGGGGTTCAATTACATTTCGCTGTCCCCGATCTTGATCGAGGCGCTGGCGAACCATCCCGAACTGGTGCCGGACAGCGTCCTGGTCTGCTGGACGATGGAACAGGAACTTCTCCTGAAGACCAGCATGGGCAAAGTGCGACGGGAGCGCTTCCGGGGCAGAAGATGACACCGGAACGACGCTCCTACCAGCCCAAGCCCTACGAGGTCTTCAGTTTCAGCGAGACCGAGGTGGCCCGTTGGAGAGTGTCGGACGGGCGGCTCACGGAAATACTCGCCAATCCTGCCACGAGCGTGCACGCCATCGAATCGGCGTCCAATACCTTTGGCGAGTTCTTGTTCCTCACGGCCAGTCGCAGTACGGGACGGCAGGGACGCATCGGCATGACCTTCTATGGCCTGGGCTATCATCGCTATCGCGAGCGCTGGCTGACCGACGAATGGTTCTGGCGTCAGACCCCGGCGAGCCAGATTGTGAATCGATCCCGGATTCCCGATGAGGAAGTCGCGCAGCGAATCGCGCGGCGACGCGCCGAAATCTCTGACCTGGCCGAAGAACTTCCCCAAACCGACCTGGCCCGGATCTTCGAGGCGCTTGCCGACCGCAACGATGACGAGTTTGCGCTGGCCATCATGCAGAGATTCGAACTGTTGTAAGGCGGGGCTTACCCGGTTAGGAACTCATCCAGCACGATCCCCAGCGCCAGCCAGTAGGTTTCCTGTAAGGCGTCCCCTACTTTTTTGGCGATCCGATCCATATCCGCCTCGCTCAGAGTGTCGATCTGGGCTGCCAACTCTGGTCGGCAACGCAGCAGGTCGTCCACGCTGACCCAGGAAACGGGAATGGGTGTTTCGGGGCGTCGTTCGGTTGGCATATTTCGTACAGTCTAGCAGGAAAGATGGGAACGATCCACTTGCAAACACCGTCTCATTATGAGACGATCACGCCGTATGAATGAGACGATGGGACCCAGCATTAGGCAGAAGGCCTTGTTATGAGTGCTATACTCGAGCGATGAATCCCTTTATCATCGTTGTTGCAAAATATGCGTTTCTCCTCTCGATAGCTCTAGCAGTTGTGCGCGTGTGGAAAACTACTTCGCCTGTCCGCACACGCATTCTTAAATTCTCCCTCATCTCTTTGCCCCTTGGCTACGTATTCACAAAGCTTGCCGGTATGCTTTGGTACGATCCGCGACCTTTTGTTTCCGATCACATCGTACCCCTCATTGCACATGCCCCTGATAACGGATTTCCATCAGACCATACCGTCTTGACCATGACTATCGCCTGCATCATCTTTTTATACCATCGGCGCACCGGATACGTCCTCTTCTTCATTGCGGCAGCTATTGGCGTAGCGCGGGTATTATCTGGGTTGCATCATACGGCTGATATTCTGGGAAGTGTCGTAATTGCGATTCTCGCAACGGCTGTTGCTGTGGTCATAACAAAACGGGTTGCGTGGTTTTCTGTATAACTGTCTGGATTTCGTCCCTCGTTCGGTGTCGTTGTGATCCGTCCACATTTGGGCCTTATCGGAAATACTCTAGGACATAATGGGGCTTTTGGCATCCCTGGCAGCCCTGCTTATAGGGGAAGAGACGCTTGTCCCCCTCTGGTAGCTACGTCGTAAAATGAATGTTGTGCGACATAATTACTACCCTATCAGCAAAAGATGTAATGATGTGCGCAGTTAAAACTGGAGACGTTGACAAAAACGCTTATTAAGAACTCGACTTTTGCACCTTAAAAATTGAATAGCCAAACACTGTTGCGAGTGTCATTTCTTCCTCAATTGGGCAACGTAAAACCAGCCTCACCGGTCAATGGGTGAGAAAACCAACCACTTGCAAGCTGGTTTGCTTATGCCCGGCAAATGATGCGGATCAGCGGGGTAACGATCTGTTGCAAGTTTTGACCTTGCGCCAAGCCAGCGCTGATGAATAAAGCCAGGCTCCAGAGACATTGCGCTTGGGTAGCTCGACGCCAAGCGGCTGGGCTGCCATCAAGATTTACCTTGAGTTGGCGTTGAAGTTTGATCTGAAGGTCTGGGTCATGTTGGGCTGCACGCAATAAGCTGTACACCACGGCGACCAAGGCGACATGTCGTTGAATGGCGTCGAAATCCCGTAGTTGATATTGGTCCGGTCCTTCGGCCTTGCCTTCCTCGTGATAGACTTCAACGGGCCAGCGATGGCGACGAATGCGCGTAATGCCGTTTGCTTGCCAGAACAAGCGGTTACTGATGAAGAAGGTTGGGTTGTCCGAGAGGTCAGCCTCGCGATAGTTGATCACAAGACGTTGTTTGCTAAAAGTGTGAATTTGATGGGTCTGGCAATAGCTGTAGTAGATTTCTTTTTCACCTTTGAAGTGAACGGTGTTCTTCTGGAAAACTGGTTTGCCGCCTGTTTTCATGGCTGCCAGATGCTCTTCTTTCAACCTTTTGGCGAACTCACCCAGCGTAATTTGACCAGACTGCAAGTTCACCTTGTCCGTTTCAGTCAGGGTTCCAACATACGCCATGTGCAGTTTTTTATCGAGAAACTGGCAAAACGCGGGTTGGGTAAACCAACTGTCAAAGGTGACTGGCAAGTGCAACTCCGGGTGAGCAGATTGCCATTTTTCAAGCAATTGCTGAGCGATGGTCAACTTGGTATCATACAACACTTGCAGTTCGGGATGCTTTTTCTGTTGCCGTTGCCAGACGCCCAAAAGATAAGCTCGCCATTTCCTGGGTTGTGTCTCTTTCAATGCTTCTTTGCTTGCCTTGAGCGCAACCTTTGCTGAACGCAAACCGTTTTCCAGCTTTTCCACCTCGACTGGCTTCCATAACTGGAACAAAGCCGGGTAATCCGTTTCGTTGTCACTGTAATGCAGCGTCAACAGATCATGTGCCCAAACATATCTGCCGCTCACATGATCGAACAGATTTGCTATTTGCTCAAAGTCCTGACCATAGTGGATCAAAAGCGTATCGTCAATGCCAAGCACTCCGTCTTGTTTCAGCCGCGTTGCTGGCACACTGTTCAATACGTTCATCCGGCCTTGATCAAGCGATCCCAGACTAAATGGGCTTTGTGTCACCAACCGGTTCAACGAACTCTGATTGCGATTTTCTGTCACGAACAGCCGGTTAATCCCTTCAACCGTCTTGTTTTCAGAAACAATCAAGCCACTGACGTAGCGCTCAAATTCGATGAATGCTTCGGCAGAGAAAGCATCTGCAAAAAATGGCGCGTAGTGTTGCACCAATTCAGGAAATTCAACCAATGGGAGCATGTTCCACCTCCAGTTTGCGACAGGCTCATCTTCCATTGTACAGAGTTCCGCACACAAATGCGCAATTCTTTGGCTATTCAATTGTCAATCTGCTGCAAAAGTCGAGTTAAGAACTTAGGGCTCTTTGGGTTAGCTTATTCACAATTTACTCCCAACTTTCAGTATTAATTTGCTTTACAGACTTCCGCTCTACCAAATTTAAAATGTTACACTGCGGTTTCGCAAGTAATCTATAAAGCCATTCTGCTTTGCTATTGCAGAAATGACCCGCTCCATTTCGTAATTAGCACTTGTATAGAGTTCAAACAGCCGTCGTACATTTTGAATCTCAGCTGGGTCAAATAATACTTTTGCTGTCAAAGCACCATTTTCATCAACTGTTTCACCATACAAAATATGCAGCTCACCATTTGTTAACTTAATTGCGAAAAAGCCCGCAATTTCCGTTAACTCTGGGTTATCGTTGTGCCGAAGAAAAAAGTGCTCAGCAGATTTCTTTCTCAAGGGATCTCTATAATAACTCTCGAGGAGTTCAATAAAACCCCAAAACGCCTTTTCTGTATTTCTAGCAGGCTCAGAAAATGTTCTGCCTGAAATTAAATTATAGACATTATCTGGAACGATACACAACCTACGAGTTTTGATACCCCGATCAACAAGTCTTTTGAGCTTTAGTGTCCATAGTTTTTCATAACCTTCATCCGCAATCCACTCGTCCTCAGCAAAGCTTGTCATTGCCCAAATCTCACCAGTGAAGTTCTTCCTTTGTTCATCTTTGTCCCTGATAATCAAGTCTGATAAATACAACAACTCTTCATAGTATTCACTTGGTCTGAGGTTCCCCGAGTTATTGTTACTTAATGCTGATTGGATTGTTTTGCTTACTTCATCTATACGGCGATAGGAAAAACGCTGTACTCTGGTATTTCCCGATAAAAATACTTGCTCAAGTATAGGACTTACGTGATTTATTTTATTGTCCAACTCAGTAACTCTTGTCTTCAAATTTCCTAAGTCAAGTTCGCTTTTTTTCTGTCCAACAGTTACCGAGGATTGGAGTAAGATAATCGGAATCACAATTCCAACACCAATAATGGCTAATTTGATATCTTCGGGCAGCTTTGCGCCTGGTGGATATACAACAGTGATGAGTATTGAGACTACTGGTGCAATAATCTCAATAGCTAATATAACAACATCTATTGTTGACCACTTTTTTTCCATAGAATTACAAACACCCTAACCCGGACAAGCCGGAAAAGATGGTTCTCCCCAGATTAGTGGGGGAATTGAGTGAAAAATGGGTTAGATTTGAAGGATGAATACACTCTTATTGCCAGTCGGCCCGACCAAAATTATCCGAGATGCGGCGCGAGCCGCCAAGCGAACAGCAGGACTTATGGTCAAACGAGTAACCGCAGATACATTGAGTCTCCTATTGGGACTGCCCGGAATGGTAGTCACAGAATATGCGCTTGAAAAGCAGCAGGATGGGCAGGAGGTATCACATTTTCTGCTATCATGCGCATGAAGTAGCCCATTGCCAAGATCCGACGTAATTTACAGGCCAAATCTGATCAAGCCGGCTACGAATTGCTCAAGGGCATTCGCTGGATTCTGGTCAGAAACCGCGACGACCTGAAACCCGAAGAAGAACTCAAGCTCCAAGCCGCTTTGGCGGCTTTTCCTCAACTACGCACGGCCTATTTGCTCAAAGAACGATTTGCCGCAATCGCCAACCGTATTCATGATCGTTCTCAAGCTGAACGTTTCTTGCGCGTCTGGGTCTATGAAGCGCAGGCTTCCAGCATATCTCATTTAGTAAAGTTCACTCAGACGCTCTCCAACTGGTGGGATGAGTTCCTGAACTATTTCAACGAAGGTTTCACCAGCGCGGTTGTCGAAGGTCTGAACAATGCTATCCGTGGCACCATCCGCCGCGCTTTTGGATACATCGTGTTTGAAAATTTCCGCTCACACGTTATGGTTGAGCATGGTAACCTACCCCAGCCTCTCCCACTAATCTGATGAGAACCAAAAAGATTTAACCACTGAGAACACAGAGTTCACTGAGAAAACCCTTTTTTAATCTCTGTGATCTCCGTGGTCTGTGGTGAGATTTTCTTGCTTTTTGTGCAAGGATTCAACTTCTAAGTTCCTAAATTTTGGAAGCCTCCCAGTTTGGTGTGGTTGTCGTAATTGAAATTTTTACAACGAATACGCGATGAACGCCATCAGAGCTTTCAGAAAAAACTTTACAGGCTTTGTTTCTTCGAGATTAGCATTCAAAATGAAACGACCACACTCCAAGGGATGCTATCCAAAATTTTCAACTAATAGAATATCAGATTTACTTGCCAAATGTATCTTCAAACTCGTATTGAGAAAGTGGATCAGAGCATAGATATCCGCCATCAGCAACGAGAGTTGTTCCATTCACAAAACTAGATTCTTTTGAGAAGAGGAAATACGCAACGTTGGCAATTTCTTCATCCTTTCCCAAACGCCCAAGAGGGGTCAAGCTCCTTGACTTGTTAAAGATTTCGTCTGTATCCATTTCGCCACCGATCCAACCCGCAGGAAGTGCATTGATTCTTATTCCCCTCTTGCCAAGGTTGTTGGCTAATGTCTTGACCAAGTTGTGGATTGCTGCTTTTGTGGCAGCATATGCAGAAGCACCATATGATCCCCTAAAACCTTCGGTGCTTGTGATAATCACAATCGAACTCCCTATATTCATCCGTTCCTTTAATTCGTGAACAAGGTAATTAGGCGCGGTAAGGTTGACTGCAATGCTCTTGTCCCATATGGCATGGTCAAAATGGTTAGGATTCTCCATGTCAAAATAGAACTGAGCAAAAATCATGCCTTCAATCTGACCATCAACTGATTTCACGAATGAATTTAATTCATCTCGTGATGCCAAATTCACCTGACTTAGCGAGAGTTTGTCAGAAGAAAACTCGGATTTCAGTTTTGCGGCATTTTCCGAATATTCAGCGTCATAAGTGCCGACAACTGAATATCCGTTTTGAATTAGTTTCCTGGTAATAAACTCTGCATAACCAGGTTTTGCTGCTCCGACAACTATTGCTTTCATAGAAAGCGCCTCCTTAAATTTGGGTCTTTATGGATGTAAAAAAGGATATGGATTGGTCGTGAAACCAATGGTTTCCGCAAGGCGTCTTATGGCTTTACATGTGGCTGGCTTCTGTCCTGTGAGTTTTCCTGTCTCATTCTGGACTTCGCCCAAACAGTAACCTCCACAGTGTTCTCGTACAGGGCATTCTCTACAATGTGGCAAGTTATCCGTTGTTCTTTTCTGTAGCACTTTTACTTTTTCATAGTCTATATCAAAAGTTTGCTTTTCTTCATTCCATCTCCCATAGACAAAACAGTCCATGTGTCCTGCGTTTTCACCGAATGTAACTAAATCACAAGCGGATATATAGCCATCTGTGGTAAAGTGGGGTACTGGCGTGCAGGCTCGGCAGTGTTGGTTGCACACACCATCGAAGTTGCATGTCAAAAAGCTTCCAAAAAACATCCCTTTTTCTTTAGCGTAGTGATAAGCTTCAACATATGTGTCTACATATTCATCCATATTAAAGTTATATTTTTCGAGTTTTATAGCATCGTCACACACAGGGATTGTGTCTACCGATGGGAATAACGGATCAGTCCACGTATAACGAATCCCAAGGTTATAGAAGTAATCTACTATTTCCTTTTGCCTTTTTATATTCGTATCGGTAACCGTAACTCTTGCGCCAACCATTAAATTTCTGTTTTCAGTATTTGTAATGAGCCACTTCACGTTATTTTCAATGATGGGAGCAGACGGCTTCCCGTTTGCTGTCGGACGGTTAGTGTTTTGAATATCAGGTTCACCATCAAACGAAACCCATATTATGTTTATGTTATCAAGCAGCCATTCACGAACATTTTTTCCAAAACAACCGTTGGTTTGTAATTCAGTGGAAACGGATTCTCCAGCCTTTTCATGTGCATATTCTACAATGTTTTTCATTAACAAAAATTCTTGCGTTGGTTCACCAGGTCCATAAAACCGTATATGTCTACTTGGATTGTTTGCGAAAAAATAATCTATACCAGCCTTAGCGATATGTAAAGGGAGTGACTGCTCTTTAAATTGCGTACGCTCTTCTCTGTTATAGCAATATACACAACGCAAGTTGCACTTTGAAGTTAGAAAAAACGAAGCCATTTGCTTATTTACATGCGGCATATCGGTGCTCCTGTCACTCAAGAAATTCAGGTATGTTTAATGTTACTGGTCATTTTCCTGTTCGCTACTTATCAAATCCTTTAATTTGCAATTCACTGCTCTAGCGAGTTTATCTGCTCGTTCGAGTGAAATACCAACCTTTCCTAATTCAACATCGGAGATATAAGAACGATTTAAACCTGCGGCTTTGGCTAAATCTTCTTGGGTTTTTCCAAGTTCAATTCTTTTCTCTCGAAGAGCACTACCAAATTTTACAGTGATCATGTGTCGCATATTTCCGACATCAAAAAAGCCCAGTGCATTTTTTTGCACTGGGCTTTTTTGAATAAAATCGAGTCCAACTTGGAGGAGCCATATAAATAATTATAACAAATTTCCACTATCAGTTGCAGCCATCGCGGTAGAGCAGCCGGTTACCCAGCAGACCCCGCACAAATCCCGGCGTGCGGAATTATCGCACCGGGCTTTTCAGAAATACTCGCATCCGCAAAAGGCGTTAGGACAGACCTGGCATAAACATTCTGCCTACGTGCTTGGGACGATTTACGATATGGGGTTTCACCACGCCAAACTGGGTCAGAAGTTGCTTGAACCCATCCCAATTATAGCTCTTGCGCTGGCTGCGGTGATTTAGGTACCTGTGCAAATACCGGATGACATGGTAGTAAAACTCTGCCAAGCTTGGCGAGTTGCCATGCACCCCGAAGTAATTGAAGTATCCCCGCAGTTTCGCATTCAGAGCTTTGAGCAAATCGGGTAAACGGCGATGCCGGTTATCTTTACACCATAACTTGAAGCGAGCAAGAGAATTCCGCTCTTCCTTGAGCCAGGGTTTCAGTTCATTCTCTTGCATGACAGTATGAACGGTAGTGTGAGAAACTTCATCGATGTATTCAACCGAACCATCTCGCTCGCCAACAGACGCAGGCTCCAGCGCCTGTTGGGTATACGACTCAGCAGATAAATGCCACGTGTTTGGATACAACCTGGTAATGGTGGTGTGGAGTAACGGGAGAGTGACGATTCCCCTCTGTTGGCGCTGGTACCGGAAGCACTACAAAACCAAGATTGAGTTTGCCAAGTCACTCCTGCGAGAAGTGAAAGTGGTCTGGTGTATCCATCCCACTCGGGTTCTCATGGATGCCTTTTATCCTTAACCGCCAAGGAAATCCCGAAAGAATACTTGAAGCGCTGGTGTATTGAGGACACCTTTCGTTTCCTCAAACAGGAACTCCATTTTGCTGGATGCCAAGCTAGATCCACGAAGGCACAAGAAAAGCACTTGTTGTGTGTGAATGTGGGCTACCTCATTTTGCAGAAGGAGAAGACGGTGGACGAATCCCTTTACGCTCTCAAAGAGAAATTTATCTTTAACCAAGCCTGGGGGTACAACCGGATCAAACACTATGAGGCGATACTACTAGCTGGTGCGTAACTCCTGTTTGGACCGAAGCGCCGGTCTTGAGATTTGCCAACTTTTTTCAGGTAAGCATCGAAGGACTTCCTGTCGACCAACCAGAGTTGGCCCAGCTTGATGCTCGCCAGCCTGCCACCGCGCAGTAATCGACGGAGGTATTGTTGGCTGTAGCCGCTGTACAGAGAAGCGGCTTTTACGGATATGTGATTGTGAGTTGTTATAAGGGGAACGTCTGATTTAAAAGCAACCATCCCGACCAACCTCATTTCCGGTCTGGGAGCAATTCTGCCAATTTTCCTCGCTGTTCGAAGCGAAGCATGAATATGAATTGTTCCACGACCACTGAGCGTGGTTCGGGATGGACCCGTGTAAGTGCCCCAGGCGGGAATCGAACCCACAACCTTGGCCTTAGGAGTGCCCTGCTCTGTCCGTTTGAGCTACTGGGGCGCGACCGTGATTATAGCATTCTTCCAACGCTTTCCTGGGAGGAGATTCTTTGGACCCTTGGAAATTAACGTGATGAAACGGATTCATCCAGAGAGAAAGTAAATCACTTGAGTTTCAACATGGCGGCGGCGGTGGCATCCTGGGAGGATTGACCTGTCAGCACACCGACCACAGCATCGCGCATAATCGGGCCAATCATATCCTGCACAACAGCCGGAACCATGGGCTGCGCCGCCGTACTGATCGACTTGGCATTAGCAGCCAGCGTCGGATCGCTATAGGCGGAGAGACTGGCTTGAAACGGCGGGAGTTGTCCCAGAGGGATGTCGAATTGCGATGGGCGGGCGGTCTTGATAAAAGCCTCGACAAAAGCCGCCGCCAGCTTCTGGCGCGCCGGGTCGGGACTGGATAATACCCACCCCCAGGTGTTGGTCATCGCTTCGGGAGAGAGCCCGGACGCAAAGTCAGAAACCAACAAGATGCGATCGCGGGTTTCGCCGCCCTGACGAAAATAATTGGACGACCAGGTAACAACGACGTTGGCGCGACCGTCGGTGTAAGCCTGCCAGGCCTGTTGGTCGGTCTGGAACTGCGCAGTAGCGTCGAGAACGAGGCCTTTTTGGTGCAAACTGGCAAAAAATGACAACGTCTTTTGCAGGGTGGCCTGGTCGAGCGTGGGTCGCCCATCCGTGTCGAAAAAGGTGCCACCCATCGAACGGTACAGGCTGAGCGGGAACAACGCCTGCGGATCCGCCGCGGGGAACGTCAATGTGGCCTGACGCGCCGCCAGATCGGCCCAGGAGGTCGGGGCGGGCTGCCCCGGCGAATAACGGTAGACCAGCACCAAGGCATCGGCGCTGAAGGGGATACTGTAGGTCGTATTACGCACGCGCGCCGAGGCAAGCGCATACGGGAACCAATAGGCTTTGTCGTCCTGAAGGTCGGTCAGGCTGTCAAAGGAAAAGAGCAAGCCGTCCGAGACGGCGCTCTCCATATCATAACGGGACAAAACAGTCAGGTCGGGCAGTACCGTCGGCGCAACCTGGCCAGTCAGGCTAAGCGTCTGCACCAGGTCGCTGGATGATTTAATACGGATGTCGAGTTGCAGGTCGGGATACTGCGTCAGAAGTTGGTCGCGCGTCTGGTCGATAAGCGGCCCAAAGGTGGAGTTGGAGGGGTCGAGGTCAGGGGGCAGCCAAAGCCGGATTTGATGGGGAAACGGCGTAGGGGTGGCTTGCTCGACGTGCGGTGGCGTGGTGGGCACAACCGAGGGCGAGGGGCTGACGGTCGGTTGAGGGGCCGTCGACAAGGGTCCACATCCACTTGCAGAAAACAGCAGACAGGCGACGAACACGGCCAGGGAAAGCGTGGGACGTATGGTATTTCTGCCTCGCATTACAAGAAATCCACAGGAGCGCTCAACAAGGCAACGATAAGCTTGACGGCGTTCTGAACATCGTCGAAATCCACCATCTCGGACGGGGAATGAACATAGCGGCAGGGAATCGAGAGGCAACCGACGGGGATGCCAGCGCGGGCAAGTTGCATGGAGCGTGCGTCGGTAGTACCACCCACCAGGACTTCGCGCTGATAGGGCAACTGGTTCTCTTCGGCGCTGCTCACCATCCAGGCAACGATACGCGGATCGGCGATCATGCCCGTATCACGGACTTTGATGGCCGGGCCTTTGCCAAGCGCCATTTCGAAATGGGGCGCGAAATTGGGAGTATCTCCCCAGGTGGTCACATCGACGGCAAAACCCAGGTCGGGGTCGAGCCCGTAGGCCGCCGTGCCGGCGCCGCGCGAACCCACTTCCTCCTGCGCGCTGAAGACGAAGTGGACTTCATGCGGCGTAGACTTGAGCGCTCGCAAGGCTTCGATGGCAACGGCGCAGCCGATGCGGTCGTCCATCGATTTGGCAACGAACCGCCGGCCCAGGTCGAGGAATGAGCGCTCGAATCCGGCCACGTCTCCTACTTTGACGGGACAATCCTTGCGGCTGGTTGCACCTACGTCGATGTAGAGTTTGTCGAAAGAGGGAATTTCACGCAGCGCGCCGAACGACTCGGCGGCAATCACACCGTGCGTCCCATTGAGGAAACGCACGCGCCCGCCCAGCACGTACTGCGGAAAAACCACCCCCAGGCCGGTAAAACGGACGAAACCGTTCGCATCCACGTGGGTGACGATCAGGCCGATCTCGTCCATGTGAGCAGCGATCATGATCTTCTTGCCGTCCGCCGTTTTGGTTCCCTTGCGGACGATCAGGTTGCCGAGGGCATCGACGCAGACTTCATCGGCCAACGGCTCCACCTCCGCCCGGATCACATCACGGACAGGCGCTTCGTTGCCCGACGGGGCAAAGATTTCGGTCAATTTCTGGATGAGTGACTTCATGGTCTTCCTTTTTGGACAGCGCGCGGTGTTGCCTAGTGCCGCAACGGGACGACCTGTCCGGCGCTATAAGCATCCGTCTCTTTGTGACGGATGACGTAAACCTTCTGGCGTCCCATCACCTGCCACTCGCCGCCGTCCCGCCCCACCAGCGCAGTATCTTCGTCGATACCCAGAGCAAACTCGCCTTCTTTGAGTCGCGATTGGACCAGGCCCAACAACATGGGCCGCCAGATGGACATCTTGTCGAAGTGTGGCAGGATCGTCTCTGCCGGAACCGCGCCAAACGCGGGAATCTGATTCAGCCCGGCGGTACGGATATTAGGGACAAACTTCGCCATGATCATCGCCCCGGCAGAGCAGCCGGCATAGACGGCGCCGCGCGCCCAGGCTTGCTGCGCCGCTTCCCAGACCCGCGAGCCGTCCATCGTCTCGAACAAGTACATCGGATGCCCACCAGAAAAGTAGATCAGGTCGGCAGCAGCCACCATCTCAGCGTGTTGCGCGTCGTCGGCGGAGGCGCGGTCGATGACCGGCAACGCCTGCACATCCGCGCCCAGCTTGCCAAAGTGTTCCTCACCCATGCGCATCCAGCGCCCCCACGAGGCTTCGCCCTCCTGCCCGGCAGCCGTCGGCAGGCAAACCACGCGCGGCGCATGGCCGTCGGCGCTGGAATGGGCCAACAGGTAACGATCCACCTCGTCCATAACGGGCAGGTATTCACCGGCGCCAACCAGAGCGATCAAAGGGTTCATACGAGTATTCACTTTCTGTGTTGAATCTCAACGCATTCGTTCATACGGTTAAGGCACACGCCTATTAACGCCGTTCGTCGGCCAGAAGCGCCGGCGTGACGCCTGTCAACGCGGCGTGCAACAATCTCAGGGTATTCTTCCAATCGTCCAGGCGCGCCACAGAAACCGCCGTGTGCGAATAACGATGCGGCACCGAAACGGAAACTGCCGGTATGCCGCCCAGCGAACGGTGGATGGCCCCGGCATCCGTTCCGCCGCCGCCCGGCTGGCGGAACTGGTAAGGGATGTTCAAGGCATCGCCCGTCTCCGACAGGAAACGCACCAGGCGCGGATCGCTCAACGTGGCGGCATCGGCCGTATAAATCGCCGGGCCAAGGCCAAGTTTCGTGTTGTACGTCGTGTTCTCGCTGCCGTCGAACATCGGAAGATCGTTGGCCGGTGTAGCATCGATGGCAATCGCCAACGCCGGATCGAAATAGTGCGCCGCCACCTTCGCGCCGCGCAGGCCGATCTCCTCCTGCACAGAAAACGATGCGCACAGGTCCACATTTTCGGGCGCATGTTTGAGCAACTCGATCAACGTTGCCACACCCAGACGGTCGTCCAGCGCCTTGGACAACAACGACGACCCCGTGCGCCGGAACTTCGTGCCGAAGGTGGCGCGGTCGCCGACCTTGGCCTTCCCCGCTGGACCGATGTCGATGCGCAGCGCATCCAGCGGAATCTTATGCTTGCGTTCGTCTGCGCTGGTCAGGTGGATGGGACGCGCACCGATCACCCCGGGGAGCTTCTCCCGTCCGACGAGCACGGGCTTCCCCGCCAGTTGACGCACGTCCAGTCCGCCGACGGTCTCAAAGCGGAACAAGCCTTCGGCCTCGTCGGCGACGAGCATGAAACCGACCTCGTCGATATGAGCGTCGAGCATCACGCGCACACGCCGTTTTCCCGTCCCCAACTTTACGGCCAGCACGCTGCCGAGCGCGTCCACCTTGACCCCATCAACGAAAGGCGTAATTTCCTCGAGCACGATCTTGCGCACTTCGCCCTCGTCTCCGGAGACGGCGCACGCGTTGCACAGCCTTTCGAGCAGTTTGAGTTGGGGCAAACCAACCGTAGGCGTTTTCTGCGGCATCTCAGTCGTCCCAACGAATCGTCGATAGGAATGCAGGCGTCAGGCTGGCAATGAACTCGGCCAGCAAACGTCCCACGCGCTGAATATCTTTTAGCGCCACAACTTCCACCGGGGTGTGCATGTAACGTAACGGGATGCCAATGACCGCCGTCGGAATCCCCTCGGCTGCCACCTGCGTGGCATAGGCGTCCGTGCCAGAATGACGCGGCATCGGCTCCACCTGGAGCGGAATTTCCAACCGCTCGGCCAACGTTTTCAGCAATTGATTGAGGAACGGGTGCAGGTTCGGTCCGTGTCCCAGCGTTGGGCCCTTGCCGAGTGGGAAGGTCCGCCAGTCATCGGCGCCCGGCCCTTTGGCAAAAGTCACATCGACGACGAGAGCCATGTCGGGGCGCAGGTCAAAAGCCGAGGTGGCTGCGCCCACCAGGGCCACTTCCTCCTGGGCTGTAGCGGCCGCCCAAATGTTCCAACTGTGCGTTTTTGTCTGCAACTCTTCCAGGGCCAGCGTCAAAGCAGCCACCGAGGCGCGATTGTCCAACGAATGCCCGCAGAGGACGTCCCCGGCCAGTTCGACAGGCTCCGTAGCGAACGAGACCAGGTCACCCACCTGCACCTGCTCCGCCATCTGGCGCGGCGTCAGGCCAACATCGACGACAAGTTGGTTGAGCGGAACCGGGTCGCTCCCCGTGCTTTTGGGGAGCGTACGCGCCGGGGGCTGGGCAATGACGCCGTACAATTCCTTCTTGGCATGTACGATGACCGGTGTACCGGGCAGCACGCGCGCATCTATACCGCCAAGATTAGTGACACGCAGGAAACCCGCCTCGAGGCTGTGCACCATCAAACCAACAGCATCCAGGTGCGTGGCGACCATGATCGAGGGGGGCTTCTCCGCCCCTGTACCGTGTTTGAAAGCCTGCAACGATCCCAAACGACTGTATTCGATTGAATCAACCAGGGGACGCCATTTCTCTTCGATCAGCGCTGCGACCGGCGTCTCATAACCGGACAAGCCCGCTACCGAGAGTAACGACATCAGGAAAGGAGTAATTTCGGTCATCATCAAAGCAAGGCACTAAGGCGCGGAGGTTGGCGTGCCTGTAGCAGTCGGCGGCGGTGTATTCGTCGATGTGGGCGGGATGGGAGTCGCCGTGAACGTCGGTGTGGGCGGAACCGACGTGTTGGTGGCGGTCGGCGGCGGCGTATTCGTCGATGTGGGCGGGATGGAAGTCGCCGTGAACGTCGGGGGCAGGAACGGCGTCGGCGAGGCGGTATAGGTCACCGTGGGTGTCGCTGTGGCAGTCGCCGTCGGTGTAAATGTGATCGTCGCCGTCAATAAACTGGGCGTCGACGAAGGCCCCAGAGGCGTCGCAGATGGCACGACAAGCGGAGTCTCGGTGGCGGTCGGCGTCATGCTGGGCGTCGGAGTCGGCGTCTTGGGCCCAGGGGCGAATTGCAAAGCGACCCATCCCAAACAGTAACACGGAATGGTCGCCAGAATGATCGCCACGAGCATCGCGCGGCGCCGGTTGGTGGTTTCATCCTCCGCAAACACGTCGATATGATAACATCAGTCGGCGCGGTGGGCAAGAAATCGAACCGCCAGCTCGCAGGCTGGCGGTTCTCGACAGGATCGCTTTATCACCAGAAAAGAAGGTTCAACCGTTTTGCGAAGGCGACTCAGGCGTTTGGATGGGCATCCCCTCAAAATGGAAGTTGTCGAATGAAACACCCAATGAATGGAGCCCAACCACCAGCCCAACGTGCCCGGCCCCGCTGGGAATTTCGAGCATTTTCACCGGGCTGTCGTTGATGCTGATATTGATAACGTCTGTATCCTTTTTGGTGTCACTGGCGCTCACTTCTACAGCAATGTGGTTGGTAAGCAAGCCGGGATGAAGCTGCCCTGTGGGCACGTAACCCTTTGGGAGCAGTTCGTGCCAGGCGTCCCACGAACCCCCTTCTTTGGAATCATAGAGCCATACGCCGTAGACCTGCCAGGTCGTTATTTCCAGGTCGATAAAGCTGCCGTTGTCTTCCCGAAGGACGAGCCCGAACCCGCGATCAGACGGCCCCGTAACGTAAGTGGCGTCAACCGACATTTTGTAGTCGCGCACCACCCCACAGTCTTTGCACAAAGTAATGTAACCCTGTGCGCTGTTTGATGAAGGATACGGGCCCATTTGCAGCGCGCCGTTTTTGATAGCGCAGACCTGGCAACCCTGCCAACGGTCGCTCAAGGAATCGAACGGGTCGTCAATGACCAGCGGACCGGGCGTCGGCGTGACCGTCGGTGTGGGCGTGAAGGTAGGTGTAATGGTCGGCGTATTGGAAGGTTGGGCAAGCGCCGTCTCGGTGCCCGCAAGCGCCGTCGCGGTGCTTTGTACAACAGCAGCCTGCGTTTCGATGCCATGTTGCTGCGCCGGACTCTGGATCGAAGAAAAAGAGCAGGCGAGCGAAGCAGCCAGAAGCGCAAAAAAGGCCAAAAGGACAAAACGGGATTTCATCATATCTTCCTTTCGGAGTTGTATTTTAAAGGGGAAGCGCGAACCGTATTCCCCCTCGTCGAGTGAAGTCATTATACTCCGTCAGGTTTGTGAAATAATTACATAATCGTTGGTTCTTTGGAAATCAGCGTGACGAAACAGATAGTTTTGGGGGCGCGCACGGATGAGGCAAAAATTTCGCAATTTTCACAATGAGCAGTAAAATAGCCCCATGATTCCCATCCGACTGAAAATCGCCGGTTTTCTTTCGTATCGCGACCCCGTCGAGGTGGATTTCACCTCTTTCGAACTGGCCTGCATCTCCGGGATGAACGGCGCGGGCAAATCATCCCTGTTAGACGCCATCACCTGGAGCCTGTTCGGGCAGGCGCGCAAACGCGACGAAGCTGTCGTCAACGCGAACAGCGACCTGGCAGAAGTATCCCTGACGTTCGCCTACGAAGAAAACATCTACCGCGTACAGCGCATTCTGCCACGCGGCAAGAGCACTGTGCTCGAGTTTCAGATTCTGGATGGGGAACTACCCGACGGGGACTGGCGGCCGCTCAGCGAACGCACCCTGCGCGAAACGCAGGCCCGCATCGAGCGCATCCTGCACCTCGATTACGACACCTTCATCAACGCCTCGTTCTTCCTGCAAGGCAAGGCCGACCAGTTCACCCAGCAGCGTCCCGCCGACCGCAAGCGCATTCTGTCCAGCGTATTAGGCCTGGAGACCTGGGAGACCTATCGAGAACACACCGCCGACCGCCGCAAAACGCGGGAAGGCGATTTGAAGACCATCGATGGCCGCCTGGAAGAGATCAATGCCGAACTGGCCGAAGAAAATATTCGCACGGCGCGACTAAGCGAATTAGAAAAGCAACTCGAGAAGCTGGCTGCTACGCGCAAGTCACAGGAAACACTGCTGAACCAGACGCGGCAGATGAAGACACTGTTGGCCGAGCAACGCAAACGCGTGGACGAATTGGCCGGACAACTGGAAAAAATCCGCCAGAATCGAGGCTCCCTTCGAGCCCGTCTCGCTGCGCGGGAGGCGGAATACGGGGCCCAGGCCGCGCTGCTCGAACGCGCCGCCGAAGTCGAGTCCGCTTACCAGGCCTGGGAGGCAGCCCGCGCCGACCTGGAAAAATGGGAGACGACCGCCGCGCAGTTCCGCGAGGCCGAAAAGCAGCGCCAACCCCATCTCGACGCCATCAACGCCGAACGCGCCCGTCTCGCGCAGGAGCGCGAAACGCTGCTGGCGCAGAAAACCACGCTCGACAGTCGCCGGGCAGAAATCGATGCGCTGAAAACCCAACTGGAGGCCGCCGAAAAGGCCCTGGCCGAAGCCGAGGCCGATGTGGCCCGCCGCGCCGAATTGGACGAGAAGCTACGCAGCCAGCGTGAGAATCTGGTGGCGCTGGATGGCGAGAACAAACGCCTGAAACTCGAAATGGACGAAATCAAAACCCGCATCGGCCAGATCAGCGAGATCGAAGGCGCAGCCTGCCCCTTGTGCGGCCAACCCCTGAGCGACGAACACCGCCAGTCCACGCTGGAGCAACTCAACCAGCAGGGCAAAGACATGGGCGACCGGTGGCGCGCCAACAAAACCCAGATGGAAACCCTGACGAAAGAAGTGGACGAACTAACGAGTCACTTAGGCACTTTTACCCAGGCCGAGGACGAACGCGTGGCCCGCGCCGGGCAGGTCTCGTCGCTGACGGAGAAATTGGAGGCGGCCACCCAGGCTGCTGCCGCATGGGAAAGGCAAGGGGCAAAACGCCTGGCCGAAGTTGAGAAACTGCTCGAAAAAGAAGCCTACGCGCCCGAAGCGCGCGCTGCGCTGGCCAAAATAGACTCCAAACTGGCCGCGTTGGGCTACGACGCTGCCGCGCACGACGCCACGCGCCGGGCCGAGGGGCAAGGCCGCGCCGCCGAATCCGAGTTTCGCAAGCTGGAAGCCGCGCGCGCCGCACTGGCCCCGCTCGAGCGCGAGGTCGGAGAATTGCGCATCCAGATCGAGACGCTGCAAGCCGAACTCGCAAAACAGGAGGATACCTACGCTGAAGCCGCCGCTTCACTGGCCCAGTCGGAAGCGCAGGCCCCGGACCTGGAATCCGCTGAAAGGGCGTTCTACGATCTACAGGAGCAGGAAAACCGCCTCGGGTTGGAAGTGGGCGGCGCGCGACAACTCGTCGCCGTGTTGGACAGTCGCCGGAGTCAAAAGAAGCAATATGTGGCGCAGCGCGAGCACATCTCGCGTGAGATTGGCCGCCATAAGACGCTCGAACGGGCTTTCGGCAAGGACGGCGTCCCGGCGCTGCTGATCGAGCAGGCCCTGCCGCAGATCGAGGAAAAGGCCAACGAGCTGCTCGAACGCCTGTCCAACGGAGCCATGTCGGTGCGTTTCGTGACCCAGGCCGAATACAAGGACAAGAAACGCGAAGACCTGAAGGAAACGCTCGACATCCAAATCAGCGATGGCGCCGGCACGCGTGACTACGAGATGTTCTCCGGCGGCGAGGCCTTCCGCGTCAATTTTGCCATCCGGCTGGCGCTTTCCGAGGTGCTGGCCCGTCGCACCGGCGCGCGCCTGCAAACGCTGGTCATTGACGAGGGTTTCGGCTCGCAGGACGTGCAGGGGCGCCAGCGCCTGATCGAAGCCATCAACCTGGTCAAAGATGACTTCGCCAAGGTTCTGGTCATCACCCACCTGGAGGAACTCAAGGAAGCCTTTCCCAACCGCATCGAAGTCGAAAAAACCGAGCGGGGATCGAGCGTACGCGTACTCTAATGATGAATTCACTTCTGAACCCTTTTCGCAGCGAAGGGCGAATCTCGCGCCTGTTGCTGGCGCTCTACGTTGCCATCAATTTACTGGTACTGGTCAACGTGGCTTTGCAAAGCCCGTTGATCGGCTACGACACAGCCGAACACCTGAAAAACGTCCAAGCGCTGGCGCATTTGAGTTGGCCCACGGCGCAGCAAAGCCTGGAATTCTTCTCGCCGCCCCTTCCCTATTTCATTCCGGCGATTGTACTGGCAGCCGGCGCCAAGCTGTGGTGGGCAGGCAAAACCGGACAACTGGTCAATTTTCTGCTTTCGTTGGGGCTGACCTATTTCCTGCTGCGCTTGTGCGATGACATCGCGCCCGGTGAGAAACGCTTCAAGCTGCTGGCGTTGGGCTTGTTGGGCTTGATCCCGGCTTACTACAAAACCTTCTCGCAAATGCGCGGCGAACCCTTCCTGGCCTTTTTCGTCCTCTTCGATCTCCATCTGGCCGTACAGATCTTCATCCGCAAAGAGACCCGACCACGCAATGTCGTCCTGCTCGGGCTGGGGCTGGGGCTGGCAGTGCTCTCGCGCCAATGGGGCTTCTTCCTGTTCCCGGCCTTGCTGGTGATCGTGCTCCTGCTCACTCTACGCGACCTATCCCATTGGAAGACACGTATTTTCCCACTGGCAGCAGTCCTGGCGCTTTCCTTCGTAGTCGGAAGCGGATTCTATTTTTACTTGTATAACCAGTATGGCACGTTCACGGCCTTCAACCGCTCTGCCAATCATTCCCCCCAGCCACTCGATTTCTTCCAGAATCTCGGCAAAGGTAAATTATTCACCGATCCGGTACGACCTACATTCGGCATCCAGTTCATCCCGATTCTCTACAGCGACATCTGGGGCGATTATGAGGCCTACTTTTCGATCTATGCCAAGGATACGCGCTACGGCTACGACTCGTACCTACCCGGCTACGAATTGGAGAGCATCCTCCAAAGTGGCCGGCCACCAGACTGGCTGGAAACGAACCGCTTCACCTTCAACAAATACCTGGGGCGCGTCAACCTGGTTTCTATCCTGCCCAGCTTGCTGTTCCTGGCCGGATTCCTGTACGGTCTGTACCTGCTCTGGCCGCTCGTACACGCCCCCGACGGGCGCGCCTATACTTTTGGCCTGATTTCGCTATTCACATTGATCTCGGTGGTTGGCTACCTGTGGTTCGTCTTTAGTTATCCCAACCTGGGCGACGGCGATACCATCAAGGCAGTGTACGTGTCTTACCTGTTCCCGCTCGTCGCGCTCCAGACGGCAGCACTGTTGCAAAAAGTACGCACAAAGGGGGTCATCCCCACACTAGGCATTCTCCTGGCATTGATCGCGCTGTACGACCTGCCCGCCATGCTCACCCATTTTATCGAGTTCCCGCACTGATGAACCTGATGCTGTTGCTCTCGACGTTGCTTTGCCTGGCCGCGCTGGCTATTATCTACTGGCTGCACAACCAGTACCACCTCGACATCCTCGTCGAGCCGGTTCCGCCGCCTGCCGACGCGCCGCTCATTTCGGTACTGATCCCGGCCCGCAACGAGGCGCGCAACATCCGTCGCTGCGTGGAGGCCGTCCTGGCGCAAACTTATCCAAACTTTGAAGTGATCGTGCTGGATGACCGCTCGACGGACTCCACGCCCGGAATCCTGGCGACGCTCTCCGCGCGGGAGCCCCGTCTGGTGGTTTTACTGGGAGACGAACTCCCCACAGGCTGGGCCGGAAAACCCCACGCTTTGTACCAGGCTGCCAACGCCGCCCAGGGCGATTGGTTGTGCTGCCTCGATGCCGACACCTTCCTGGCCCCGGAAGCGTTGGCGGCCGCCTTTGCCAAGGCCCGCGAAACCAGCGCAGACCTGTTCACCATGTTGACATTTCAGATAACCGGCAGTTTTTGGGAAAAGACCGTCTTACCGCTGGTGATGACCGCCCTTTCGGTAGGTTTTTCTCCACGCAAAACCAACGATCCGACACGGCGTGACGCCATCGCCAACGGCCAATTCATGCTGATTCGGCGCAGCGTCTACGAGGCGCTAGGCGGATTCGAAAGCCTGAAAGGGAGTATCGTCGAGGACAAGGCCCTGGCCGAACGCGTCAAGTGGAGCGGTCATGGTCTGATCCTGGCGGATGGCCGTCGCGTGGCACACACGCGCATGTACACTTCGTTGGCCGAACTGTGGGAGGGCTGGACGAAAAATATCTATCTGGGCCTGAAAGATCAGCCTGGCCTGTTGGCGCTGGGAGTCTTTGGCGCCCTGGTAACCTTGACAACCGCGCTCTTTCTGCCGCTTTGGCCGCTGCTGGGGCTGGAATGGTCGCTGAGCGGCGGCAGCTGGATCGGCGTGGCTGTCATCCTGGAGGCTCTGCTGGTTTGGGGATTCCTGGTCTATGTGCGAGTTCGCGTGGCGCGTGCCATGGGCATCTCCGGCTGGTACGCGCTGACGACGCCACTCGGTGCGGGCATCTTTGCCGCCATGATGGTCGTCTCCGCGTGGAACGTCCTTTCCGGGCACGGCGTCACCTGGAAAGGACGCGTCTATCGCCAACGCAGGTAACGCCAGGTAATCACAGTCCCCTACCGGCACAGCAGTGACATACGAGATGTATATTATAATCACCACGGTTACACCACAAAGGCGTGAACGGGTCGATAATTTACCTGAAAGTCCGTTCGCGTCATTCATCAGAGCTGTTATCGGGCAATGAATCAGCCATAGAATCTACGCCAAACTTATACCCATCGCGGGCACAATATGTATTTCATCACCAGTCAGCGGAGTTGAGGACGGATGAAGCAAGCCATTCAAAAATTATTCAAGAACGAGACTTTCCTGGCAATTTTGCTGGTTTTCCTTACAACCGTGGTGACCTATGGGATCAGCATCCCTAAACTGGGATACTATTACGATGACTGGTACCTGTTGTGGTCTGGGCAGGCGCGCGGGGCGGGGAGTATTATCTCACTATTCAGCACGGACCGGCCCTTCATGGGAGTCGTCTACTCGGTCGTCTACCGTCTGCTGGGCGACACGGCGCTTAACTGGCAACTATACGCATTGTTATGGCGGTTTATCGGTGGATTGGCATTCTTTTGGATTCTGCGCCTGTTATGGCCGAAGAACAAATATCTCATCACCCTGATGACGGTGCTTTTCATCGTCTATCCGGGTTTTCTTTCCCAGCCGGACGCCGCCACAAAACAAAATCACTTGTATGGATTCGGCACTGCGCTACTCTCCATTGCATTCATGCTCCAAGGGATCAAAACAAAAGGTAGGCTGCGGGGAATTCTCTGTGAATTGGTGTCTTTCGTTCTGGCCGTAAATTATTTCTTCATTTACGAATACATGATCGGGCTGGAAGGAATGCGTCTGGCGTTATTGGGGTATGCCCTGTACCAAGAGGGTTTCAAACCGGTCCGTTCGCTGGCAAAAGAAACGTTCAAAAGATGGTGGCCTTACCTGATTGCGATGGCCGGCTTCCTGTACTGGCGCTTGTTCATCTTCGAAGGGACCCGCCATGCAACCAATCCGGTCAATCTGGCCGACAGTTATTTGAGCAACTTACGCCACATGGTCATCCGTCTGGTTCTCGAAACAGGAAAAGATTTCCTGAATACCTCGATCTTCGCCTGGTTTGTAAAACCCTACCTGCTGCTTTCCAGTGCGCAATATTCCGACCTGGGTATCGCAGCGCTGGTCACCGTGGTCGTGATCGGGTTGGTTTTGCTCTACCTGTTCATACTCCAGAAAGTCTGGGGCATCGACTATCGGCAGGAGGAAGGCGTCCGACCCTTCAAGGAATTCATCTGGATAGGTGCCTTTAGCGTCATCTGCGCGGTCGCGCCGGTTGTCGCCGCCGGGCGAGATGTGGACTTGGCCGACCCCTACAAGAGCTACGGGCTCCATCCAATGGGCGGGGCCATAATGCTCCTGGCTGGGCTGGCATTGATGATGATCCAGCCAAAATTCCGCAGGTTGGTCTTGCTGGTTTTAATTGGGGTTTCCGTTTCAACCCAGGTACTGAACGCAGATTATTGGGAACGTTTCTGGAATTACGAACAGCAGACGTGGTGGCAGCTTTCCTGGCGCGCGCCCGATATCAAGAATGGTACCGTACTGATGGTCTACCTTCCAGACGGCTACCGCTTGCAGCAAGATTACGAGACCTGGGGGCCGGCCAACCTGATCTACCGACCTGGCGCAGCAGCGACGCCTGCTATTCAGGGAGAGGTTCTCAACCGCTCAACCGCTTACGACATTTTCAAGGGAACTGTCACTTCCAATTACATGCGTGATATTCCCATGCATCGAGACTTTCACAATCTACTTCTGGTTACAGTGCCTTCGAGCACATCCTGCGCCCACGTCATTGACGGAACACTCCCCGTCTACTCAGCGGACGAGGATTTGCTTGTACAACAAGTCGGCACTTATTCTCATGCCAGCCAGATCGTCACGACAGGGACGCCGCATATACCACCTGCTCCCATCTTTGGCACAGAGCCGCCACACGACTGGTGTTACTATTATCAGAAAGCTTCCCTGGCCCGACAGGCGGGCGACTGGAAGAAAATTGGCAAACTATATGACCAAGTAACAGCATTACACCTGGATGCAGGAGACCAATCTGAATTAATACCGTTTTTCGAGGGTCTGGTCAACTTGGGAAGGTACGATGACGCCAGTAAGCTATTCAGCCGGGGGATCAAGGGACGAACCGAGTTGCGCCTTCCGCTATGCACAACCCTGAACCAGGACCCCGGCTACCCACCATCGTTTGGCTACAATTATCAAAAGATTTTCGAGATCTTATGTAACTCCTGAGTACAAAAACGGCCAATCAGTGCTATACCAATTGCCGACCACTGCCGGCCAATCGTACGAGGGTTTAGCAATTGCTGAATTGCCGCAGCAATTCCAAATTTGGAACCAGTGAATTTAACGCAAAGCCGCCAAGACGCCAAGTTTTTTCGACTTTTCCCCATAAAATCGACGGAAAGGCCGATTAGCCTCACAACGGAGCAAATTTCTTAAG
>JBJKRF010000045.1:0-11830 GCA_046704785.1 Anaerolineales bacterium
AAAAGCTGTCAGTGTGGCAAAATTCCATCGGTAGCCTCCGTTTTGAGTAGGGTTTATAGACCATCTACTTTTACGCGAGGCTGCCTTTTTGTCAAGCACCTTTCCTAATTTTCAGAGATGCACCCAAGAATCACTTTCCGCCACCTCCCCGTAAACTCGCTTCATCCCGCTTAATTGGGGTTGCCTGGGGCCGGGTTTAGTTGTATATTGAGTCGCAAGACCAATGTGTGGAGGAGTCCCTTTTCATGGAAAAAGGACGTGTGGAGGCTTTCAGTGATGGCGTCGTTGCCATCATCATCACCATCACTGTGTTGGAAATGAAAGCGCCCGACAGCGCCGACCTGGCCGCACTGCGCCCGGTATTGCCCATCTTTCTGAGCTATGCACTCAGCTTCATCTTCCTTGGAATCTATTGGAATAATCATCACCACCTGTTGCAGGCCGCTCGGCACGTGAACGGAGCCGTGTTATGGGCCAACTTGCATTTGCTCTTCTGGCTGTCACTGATCCCTTTCGTTACCAATTGGATGGGAAAAAATCCTTTTACAAGTTGGCCGGTCACGATGTACGGGCTGGTATTATTGTTGGCTGCCATCGCCTACTATTTATTGACGCGCGCATTGATCTCGTTGCATGGCAGGAAATCCACTCTGGCAGTTGCCTTACAGCACGACTTCAAGGAAAAAGCCTCGATCGTTCTCTATCTGGTGGCAATTCTGCTGGCTCATTTCGCCGCCTGGATGGCCTGTGGCCTGTACGTGCTGGTGGCGGTGATATGGCTGGTCCCCGACCGCCGCATTGAGCAAGCCTTCGAGGCAGGAGCCTCCTCCCGCCAGCCATAAGCGCCCTTCTCGTCGCGGCCCGAATGCCAAACTCCTTCCGTAAAAACCACTTCACAGGGCCACAATTTTTCTTAATGGAAAACCCCGGTTAGAATTTTCTCATCCAAGGAATATTATCTGATGAACCCACATCCGCTTCCCCCGCCCGCTTTAGGGATCACTCCACTCAACCAGGCTACCATTGCCATTATGGTCAGCCTCACTTTCCTGATGCAGGCCAGCGCGATTCTATTCAACTCCTTCACGGTACGGGAATACCGCGGCGTGAAACTGGCCTTTGCTGCCACGATCGCGCTGTCACTCAGTTTTGCTTTTTTATTTCTGCACAACGCACTCCCAGCACCCATTCCCGCCTTCAGCTCCAACATCGTCACCATGACCGGCTACCTGCTGCTATATATTGCCATTTGCCAATTCGCTGGCAAACCGGTTAACCAGCTATTGACTTACATCCTGGCCCCCCTTGGATACCTGGCCTTTCTCATCCTGGCGCTCCTGCCAGGCAGCCTCCCGATCATATTCGTTACAGAACTCGTAGACATTCCCTTGTTGGTGGGAGCCGCACAAGCGCTGATAGGGCCCCAAAATCGCCGTTACCACCTGGGAGCCTACCTGACGGCAATCCCGTTGTTATCTTATGGGGTGCTCTCTGTGGTGCGTGTGGTCAACGGTATGCTCAACATCAGAACAATCGCCCCCGGCCCCAGCCTTTCCAACACGTTCGATGCCCTATCGCTGTTCGTCTTGAGCTTTTTATGGACGGCCGGATTTATTCTGATGATCAGCCAACGCTTGCAGAGTGACCTGAACGACCTGGCGATGAACGACGTATTGACCCGCGTGCGCAACCGTCGCGCAATGTTGAGTCTACTCAACTACGAGATGTAGCGAGTCCAGCGTGAAATCAAGGACTTCTCCATCATCCTGTTGGATATCGACCATTTCAAACACGTCAACGATACCTACGGTCACGACGTAGGCGACCAGGTGCTGCATTGGGTGGCGCAGACTTTGCAGGAGGCCTTGCGCGTTCAGGATGTCATATCACGCTGGGGCGGCGAGGAATTCCTGATCCTGCTGCCTGAAACATCGCTGGAGGAGGCCGTACAGATTGCCGAGCGTTTACGCGCCAACATCGCCGCCTCGCACATGGAAGGCACAACGGAAGTCATTCACGTAACCTTCAGTGCAGGCGTATCCAGTGCCAGTGAGCAGTCTGACGTGGACCTGCTCTGCAAAACCGCCGACCGTGCCCTGTACGTTGCCAAGGGAAGCCGCAACCGCGTGGTCTCCCAGGCCCAACTGCCGGTTGAAGCCTGAAAGAATAGGACTCTCAGATTTATGGAAGCGTAGGAGAATCAAGAATAGAAGAAAGGAATCTATCCATGCAAAAAATATTGTTGGTCATTGGCTTGCTTACTGGATTGTTCCTGGCTTATCTGGATGCCCTGCCCCGTTGGGACGACGCAGGCCTCCTCGCAGGAGGTCTGCTGTTGAGTGGCGGGCTGCTTGCCCTGTTGGGTTATCGACGCCCGTGGCTACTGGCCCCGGCTATCGGGCTTTGGATTCCCCTGCATGATATTTACCTGACGCATGACTTCCGCATGTTGATCGTGTTGCTCTTCCCTCTGGTCGGCGCTTACACCGGCTGGGCCCTCCGTCGGGGAATCCAGCAGGGATTCCACCCGGCAACTTGAAATCGTCAGCCAACGGTTTATTCGGCCACTGCGCCGCTATCGAGGCTGTTCTCTAACTCGCAAGCCATCCCCAGGAATTCCCCGTAACGCTGCGCTGCTGGCGTCAATGCCTGACGCACCTGCTCGTCGAATGGATCGAAAGGCCGGACGGTTAGTACAACCGCATCCTTTTTGAAAGTTCGCTTCCAGGTGCCCACCACACGCCCCTCGAGCAGAACCGTCGCGGGGAACATGCCATTCAGGGGAATCAAGCGATGGTAGCGCGGATCGTCCAACGAGGCGCTGCGGTCCTTATAGGCCAACAGGTACTCGTCGAAACCGGGTAGGAGATACGCACGCTGCAACGATTTTGGAGCCAATGAAGACTCATCCGCAGACATCCAGTACTCCTGGCCGCCAAACGTCTCCCCGACAAGCTGCGCCCGGGCCAAATCCAGCCCGGCCCTGGCCTCCGCCGCCGCCAGCCCCGACCACCAAACGAAGTCCTGCAAGGTCGCCGGCCCGCGGCTGGTAAAGTAACGCCGGGCCAGTTCCGCCAGCGCCTCCTCCCGTGTCAGTTTTTTAGAGGGTGCAGGGATTTCCGCAAGTGAGTAGAAGGTGGGGATATTACGTCGCACGGCCCCCTGATAGATCAAACCATCCAACGAAGCCCTTTGCAACATGTAAACACCACGCTGACCCTCGGTCGAAATCCCGTTTCGTTGAAGCACGGCGAACAATTCTCTGCGGTCGAGCGTTCCACCCTCCTGCAAAGTCCGCGAGAGCAGGTCATTGCTGCGCACCAGGGTAGCTTCGTCCAGCTCGAGTTGACGGTAACGACGCGCGTTCCCTGCAATTAAGCGTTGCGAGATCAACGCCAGCAGCCAGTGAACGTCCGACGCACTGACGAAATGCAAGGTGCCGCGCAGCACCCATGAACGCACAATCGACTTTTCGGTGAGGGCTTGCTCCACTTGCGCATCCGTACTGCCCGGCAGGCGCAGGCCCAGTGACCACTTCGCGCCGGGATAGTCCTGGCCTTGTAGAGCCACCAGCCACGCCAGCAACGCGTCTGGGCGACGGCAACTCGTCTGGGCGAGTTGCTGGCTGAAGAGCCGCCGGACGGCGATAGAAGATACAGTCATACACTCAACTTCAATCTACAAAGACAATGGCCGACGAATGCCCCTCAAGGCAAATCCAACGTCGAAAGGACCATTTCTACTTTATCCAAGAACTCACCCAGCAGGACAGGCTTACGGCCAGCTTCACTTGTGTCATGAATTTCTGGCACAAGATATGTGTGCCTGTGCCAATGACCATCCGTTTATCCGCTCACATGCAATAGGGTCTGGTTTTTCAAGCTTCCATCATCAAACGCGCTGCGCGTCGTCCAATCTCCACCGCAAAGTTCGTACCGCGATCCCAGGGATAGACCTGGCTCATCGACGCGAAGTACAGCCCCTCGATAGGCGTCTGGATGGTCGGGATATTCTTGGAATGGTTCACCAGCGGCACCGGCTGGGCGTAGGCTGTACGGAACAGCCAAACCTTCTTCACCCAATCCAGGCTGAAATCGGGATTGAACTTCTTCAGCGACGGCGCAAAGCGCTCGAGCAATTCATCCTGTGTCAGGCGGAAATACTCGTGCTCCGGTTCCAGGTAATCACCTACATACACGATGTGGTCGCCGCCAAAATTCTCCGGCGAGACGAAATTGGTATGCTCCACCACCGCCAGGAACGGAAAGCCCGCACTCTTGGGAATGTTGTACCAGTAATAGCCCTCACGCGAAAGCTGGTGCTTGAGCGCCAACACCATCACCACGGCCCCCATCGACTTCAAACGCAACAAACCTTCCAGGTACTCCTTGGACAACGACGGAACCATCTTGGCGACGACTCCTGGCGAAAGCGTGAGCAGCACCTTTTCGGCATTTTCCACGCCCTCGGCCGTCGTCAGTTCAAGCGCCCCAGAGGTCTCGTCCCGCTGAATGTGCGTCACCGGCGTCGATAATTTGATCTGCACGCCCATCTCGCGCAACCGATCGGCAAAAAGATTGGCAAAATTCTGGAAGCCGCCCTCGAAAGTGCCCAGCCGCGTGGTACGCGCGTGCAGGCGGGCCCACATCCAGGCCATGTTGACCTGCTTGTAGTACTTCTCACCAAATTTACCAATGACGAGCGGCTCCCACATCAGCTTGTAAACCTTCTCCCCCACCCATTTGCGCATCCACTCGTCGACGGTGTGCTTTTCGAGTTCTCTCCAATTGGTCGTCAGGCGCAGGTACAGCCCCACCAATCCGAAGCGAATCTTGTTGAGTCCCCAGCCCAGGCCAGGAAATAGAATCGCCTTGGAAACGGAATCCAACGGGTAGAACTTGCCCTCGTAGTACACGACGGTGTAAGGCCGCGGGAAAAGCACTTTATCCCGCAGGCCCAATTCGTCGATCAGCGCCAGCATGTACCGATCACTGGCAAACCAATGGTGGTAGAACTTCTCCACCGCCCATTTCCAGTCCGGTTCCTTGAAACCGCTGGCCAACCCGCCGACGTAATCGGCAGATTCATAGATGGTGACCTCGTGACCGGCTTTGCGCAGGTCATAAGCAGCAGCCATGCCGCCGAATCCCGCACCGATAATAGCAATCTTCATAAACTCCCTCGCAATGTACAGGGGCTGCGTCCCTGCGGTTTATTTTTCATTCCGTTCTTCCAGCCGCGTACTCAACGCCTTGAGCTTGCTCCACTCCTGCCGGACAATGTAGAGCATGGCCAGCGTGCGCAACCAGCGCAGTTCACATTCCGGATTCTCGGCCAGTTGCTCGAAAACACCCAGCGCCTGGTCGTCCGTACGTTTTGCTTTGGCATACTCGTCTGCCAGTTGCTTCAAATAATCTTCGCTCTTCCGATGCAGTTGGTCTGCATTGGCAAGCTTTTGGCGACTTTTCTCCACAATGACGCCCACCCGGTCGACGGCAGCATTCAACTCCTCGATCGAGAAGGGCTTGAGCATATATTCCTGCGCGCCCAACGTCATGGCAGCGCCCAGGGACGTGGTCTCTCTCTCTGCCGTAATGATGATGCACCCTGTATCCGGGTAGATTTGGCTGATCTCTTTGAAGGCCGCCAATCCGTCCACCACCGGCATATTAATATCCATAATGACAATATCCGGATGAAGAGCCTTGGCCTGTTCAATGGCTTGAGCACCATCTTTGGCGGTGGCAACAACAACGACGTTCGGGTTCATGGACAACATGAGCCTTACACTACGACGAGTCTCCTGGATGTCATCTGCGATGAGCACCCTCAGTTTTTGTTTCGAGCTCAGCTCGGACTGCGCCATTGCCTACCTTCGATTTTTTACTCAAGCTGTTACAAATCAATCCGCTGGCGACAGGATGTCAGGTTATCTCTGCCTCCGCCCGCAGGGAATCGGACCATTTAATGCCTTCCTGTGTCATGTAATACGCCCCAAGCAATGTAATCGGAATCCAAAGCGCAGCGTGCAGCACCAGGGTATACCCCGCCGCCGTGGCCTGCTCTACACCATAGGCAGTCAGCACCGCAATACCTGGCGCATCGAACGTACCAATATAGCCCGGCGCAGACGGAATAGTGGTCGCCAGGTTGACGATACCGTTCATCAACATCAGCGCGAAGAAACTGAC
This sequence comes from Anaerolineales bacterium, assembly GCA_046704785.1. Taxonomy (GTDB): domain Bacteria; phylum Chloroflexota; class Anaerolineae; order Anaerolineales; family Villigracilaceae; genus JBJKRF01. Next base: position 6,192 of record JBJKRF010000045.1, read on the forward strand.
GTTGAAGTTGAAGGCATGCATCACGAACCAGTATTTTCCGGTCTCCAACAGCCAAATGACCACCGAGGTAACGAAGACCATCAAAATGTTAAGCGGCGAACGCAACGAGGCCAACCCATCGAGGAACTTGTGCATCAGGTCGCTCGTTTTCTCGCGCATACGCTCTGGCAAAACTCGTTCGATCAACCAGCCGCCGACCCTGAGCGTCACCGTCGGGAACATGGCCGCCAACAGGAAGATCACCAACGCCCCGATGAAGGCTGCCGTTCCCCAGACGGCCACTTGCTGGATGTTGCCCACGAATCCGGATTGCCCCGTCAGCCGAGCCAGCTCAGGCAGGTTGACAAAGACAAAGGACAGCATGACCACCCCATCGAAGATGCGTTCGACGATGATCGTCGCCAACGAGGCCGAGATGGGCACATTCTCATGCCGTTTTAGCACGACGGCGCGCAGCACCTCGCCGGCGCGGGCCGGGTAGATGTTGTTACCCATGTATCCAATGGCGACGATGGGAAACATCGTCCCCGTGGGAATTTTCTTGACAGGCCTGAGCAGGTAATGCCAACGCCAGGCGCGCGCCCACACCGCAACGAAGTAGAGCGCGATCCCTGGCAGAATCCACCAGTAGTTCGCGTGAACAATCGCCTGCCAGAATTCAGACAGGCGCAGGCCGCGTAGTGCCAGCCAGATAAATACAACACTAATAAGAACACCAACCCAGAAATGCCATCGTTTCATGGCGCTGATTTTATCATGTCCATCTGCAAATTGAAGCGCTTTGGGAATGGCTTCTTCAGGAATCAGCAGATGAAGCGGATTCACAGGGCAGGGGCGGCGCGCTGGTCGTGCTCCGCGATGGAGGTTTTACTCAATCTTAACGGTAGGGCCGTTCTTCTTTGCGGGTGGCCGTCATCAGGAACACGGGAAAAGCTTTTTCCGTCGCCTCTACCTGTTTGCGAATTATGTAGGCAGTGGAGAACGTCACGTTCTCAAAGCCGGCCGCTTCGACCTGCGCTTGCAGCGCATCGCGTTCAAAGCCCTTATGCACGTCCGTCGTCCCGTCGGTGTGAAACGTGCCGTCTTCTTTGTCCAGGTCGGCAATGCAGAGAAAACCACCCGGCTTGAGCAGCGCATGAAAATGCTTCAGAATCGTCGTAATGTCTGCCAGGTGGTGCAACACCATCAGCGAATAGGTCAGGTCATAACGCTCAGATGGCACCGTGTCATTCAGCAAATCGAGCCGAATGGGGTGCATGTTCGTCACTCCCGCGGTGGCGATCTTCTTCTTGAGCACATCGAGCATTCCCCGCGAAGTATCCGCCAGCGTGATATCGGTCAGGTCGGGTTGGAGCGCAAAGCTCAACAAACCGGTGCCACAGCCGTACTCCAGGGCAGTCATGCCTTCCAACGGGATGGCCTCGCGAATGGCGTTCGCCACCACGCCGGCCCGCTCGACCTTCTTCGGGTCGGCGTCCCAATCTTTTGCGCGTTCATCAAAATCAGTCATGTTTCCTCACTAAATATCCGGGAGCCAACACAGAATTGAAGTAGATAGGATACAGAAATACGCGCCAAGGCTCAAGCCCAGTTTTCCAACGACTCTTTAACCCTGGCGAGGAACCGGTCTGCGCTGGCGCCATCCAATAGGCGATGGTCGAAAACGAACGAGAGATACACCATCGGACGGACGGCAATCGAGTCGTTGCCATCTTCGTCAGTGAGCACCACAGCCCGTTTCTGGATCATCCCGATGCCCAGGATGCCGGTTTGCGCCTGGTTGATGATGGGCATGGCAAACAACGAACCACTCACCCCGTGGTTAGTCAATGTAAAGGTGCCGTCTTTGACTTCGTCCGTCTGGAGCTTTCTGGCGCGAGCGCGGGCGGCCAGGTCGTTGACGGCGTGCGCGATTTCCAGCAGTGACAGGCCATCCGCGCCTTTGATGACCGGCACGATCAAACCATCCTCGCCAAGCGAGGTAGCCATGCCAACATTGATCGCTTTATGGATGAGCACGCCATCCTCGTGCCAGGAAGCATTGACGTTAGGGCAGGCCTTCAATCCGGCCACGATAGCCGCCACGAAATAGGCAGTAAAGGTCAGGTTGGCACCTTCGCGTACAAACGTCTCCTGGTTGTCTGCGCGATGTCTGATGACGTGGCTCATGTCGGCCTCCATCACGGTCAGCACGTGCGGCACCGTCTGCTTGGAGAGCACCATGCGTTCGGCGATCTGTCTGCGCAGAACGGTATGTGGGGCGAACGAATCGCCTGGTGCAACGGCCGGAGGCGTTGGGGGAGATGGCGGCGCGGGCGCCGGTCTCTGCGCAGCGACGAAGGCCATCACATCTTTTTTGGTGATGCGCCCGCCCAGGCCGGTGCCCGTGATTTGCTTCAGGTCAAGTCGGTGCTCGGAGGCGATGCGAGCAACGACCGGGGAGATGAAACTCTGGTCGCGCCCCGCCTCTGGAGAGGCCGGGGCAGCGGTTGCGGCCGGCGGGGCAAAGTCCCTCTCTTTGGCAGCGACATCCGGCTGCGGGGTGCTTGGAGCAGTAACCGGGAAAGGTTCGTCTGCCGTGTCTACGAGATTCTCTTCTTCGGGGAGAATCTCTCCGGGCTCTCCAATCCAGGCCAGGATTTGCCCCACCTGCACCGGCATATTCTCCGTCAAAATGATCTTGAGCAACGTTCCACTGGCCGGGCTGGGAATTTCGGTGTCGACCTTGTCGGTGTTGACTTCGAGCAGGGGCTCCAACTCCTCAACGCTCTCGCCTTCACGCTTGAGCCACTTGGTTACGGTAATTTCGTCGACGCCTTCGCCAAGACGTGGAACCAATACTTTGGTGGGCATATACGCTCCTATCGATAAGAGGGATAAGTAGCCGGGTCGACTTCGTACATGATCTGGTAGGCGACATCGAAGACGGTTTCGACGTTGGGCTTCGACCAGTAGTCGCCGTCGGAGCCGTAAGCCGGACGATGGGCGCTGGCAGACAGGGTGTGCGGCGGCGAGTCGAGCCAGAAATAGCCGCCTTGTTCCTCGATGACGGCCTGCAACATGTAGGCGGTGGTGCCGCCGGGCACGTCCTCATCGACAAACAGGATGTGCGAGGTCTTTTTGAGCGACTCGACAATTTTGCCCTGCAAATCGAAGGGCAACAGGGATTGCACGTCGATGACTTCAGCTTCGATGCCAACCTGCGCCAACCGGTCGGCGGCTTCCAGCACGATGCGGCAGCAGGCACCGTAGGTAACGATGGTCAGGTCGTCGCCGGCGCGCAGGATTTCGGGCGTCCCCAACGGCACGGTGAATTCACCGACGTTATCGGGCAGGCGCTCTTTCTGGCGATAGCCGTTGAGCACTTCGACCACCAGGGCTGGCTCGTCGACCTTGAGCAGGGTATTGTAGAAACCCACGGCGCGGGTCATATCACGCGGCACTAACACGTACATGCCACGTAGGAGGTCGATAATGCCCGCCATCAGTGAGCCGGAATGCCAGATGCCTTCCAGGCGATGCCCGCGCGTGCGCACAATGACCGGGGCTGCCTGCCCGCCAGCACTGCGCCAGTGCAGTGTCGCCAGGTCATCAGACATGGTTTGCAGAGCGTAGAGTAAATAATCGAGATATTGCACTTCACAGATCGGGCGCAATCCACGCATGGCCAGGCCGACCGCCTGACCGAGGATGGTTGTCTCGCGAATACCGGTATCGCTGACCCGATAGGAGCCGTACTTTTCCTGCAAACCTTTGAAACCCTGGTTGACATCGCCTAGCCGGCCCACGTCTTCGCCAAAGGCGACCAGGCGCGGCTCGCGCGCGAAGGCGGCGTCGAAACCGGCGTTGACCACTTCAAAGCCCATCAGCGTAGGCGAGTTTTTACTATAGGTCGGCTTGATCTCATAGACGTTGCGCGCCGACTTGGCCGTTTCGTTATACAGGTGCGAGGAATAGCGTGCGAGGTTGCAGGCATCCTGCTTGTTCTTCCAATCAACCAGAATTCCCTTGGTCGGGTTGGGCTCATCGCGCAACACCCGCAAAGCCTCGTGCAAATGAGCGTGGATATCGCGCCGGATGGGGTTTGGCACAGAGGCAAGGCGTCGCTGAATGCGTCGTAATTCATCGATATGCCTGGAGGTGGTGGCAACCTCGTCAAGCATGTCGATCACCTGTTGGCGTTCCGCCAGCAAGGGCTCAATGTACGCTTCCCAGGCCGCTTTCCGGGCACTCTCCACCGTCTTGTAATCTGCGGATTCCCAGGCGTCGATCTCATCCTCGGTGGCGACCTCTTTTCCCAGCATCCAGGCGCGCAGCTTGTGCAGGCAATCGTGCTCGGCTTCCCACGCCAGGCGTTCAGGCGTTTTGTAGCGTTCCTGCGAACCGGAGGTGCTGTGTCCCTGAGGCTGCGTCACTTCGGTCACATGCACCAGCGCCGGCACGTGATAAGTACGCGCCGTCTCAGCAGCGCTTTGATAAACATCCAACAGAGCAGGATAATCCCAACCGCGCACCGAGTAAATATCGTAGCCGCAAAGGCTCTTATCGGCCGGCAGATTGAGGTCACGTTCGAAGCCCTTCAAGATTGTGCCAATGTTCTCTTTGACCATCTGGAATTGGTTGGGGACCGAAATTCCGTACCCGTCATCATAGATGGTGACAACTACCGGCGCTTTGAGCACCCCGATTGCGTTAACCGCCTCCCAGAACGACCCCTCCGCTGTAGAGGCATTTCCGATCGTCGCCCAGACGACTTCGTCGCCGTTATGGGAGAATTCGTCCAATCCCTGGAGCGACGGCTCCTCGCGGTACAACACCGAAGCATACGCCAGACCTACGGTGCGGGGCATCTGCGCGGCAGTGGGCGAAAGGTCGGCTGAGACGTTGTACATCTGCGTCTGCGCCTTCCACGAGCCATCGGGGTTGAGATAGCGCGAGGAAAAATGGGCATTCATACTGCGTCCCCCCGATGACGGCTCGGCATTGATATCGGCATGCGCGTAGAGCTGGGCAAAATAGGCTTGCATACTGACCACATCCAGCTTGAACATCCAGGTCTGGTCACGGTAGTAACCGGAGCGCCAGTCCCCCTTTCGAAAGCAGCGTGCAATACATAACTGGGCAACTTCCTTCCCATCTCCGAAGATGCCGAACTTGGCTTTACCGCTCAAGACTTCGCGGCGACCGATCAGGCTGACCTGACGAGATCGATAAGCCAGGCGGTAATCCTCGATAATTTCTTCGCGTGGGAGAGGAAGCACAACCGACTTCCTGTTGGATTTTGGCATTCAGCCTCCTCCATAATGTGCTCTTGCGAGAAAAATCCGCTAAACCTCGCAATCACACCTCAAGAGAATTCAGGCCATTACACTCCGATTATAGCCTAAACGACGGTTATGCAGAAATTCGTAAAGACGGCTCTTTGGGAATCAGCGTGATGAAACGGATAGTTAGGGGTGTGGGGGGGGGGGGGGGGGGGGGGGCCCCCCCCCCCCCCCCCCCCCAACAACCCCAAAAAAAAAAAAAAAAAAAAAAAAAAACACATAAAAAAAAAAAAAAAAAAAAAAAAAAAAAAAAAAAAAAAAAAAAAAAAAAAAAAAAAAAAAAAAAAAAAAAAAAAAAAAAAAAAAAAAAAAAAA
>JBJKRF010000046.1:0-21582 GCA_046704785.1 Anaerolineales bacterium
ATATAGTTTTTTTTAAATCTTTGAGGTAATTTTGGGGTTTTATTAGTGATATTGGTGGGGTTTGGGGGGGCAAACCGCCCCGAAAACACCCCACAAATCGGCTTCATCTCACAGATTCCCAATGAACTACTATTTCAAGGCGGCTCTGGCCAATAGGAACGCAGCGAGAGTCTTGGCGTCGGGAATCTGGCCGCTTTCTGCCAGGTGCAACGCCTGTTCCACGGGCAAAGTCTCGATACGCAAAAACTCGTCGGCGTCCGGCTGCAACGGGTTGTGGGTCAGGTCGGTGGCCAGGAAGACGTGCATCAGTTCGGTGGAGTAACCGGGAGCCAGGTAAAAACTACCCAGTTCTTGGAGCGTTCCGGCGGCCATGCCAATTTCCTCGCGGATTTCACGCGCCGCGCAGTCCTGCGGCGGTTCACCAGGTTCGCGCGTGCCGGCGGGGAGTTCGAGCAATTCCATGGCGGCTGCGTGCCGGTACTGGCGGACGAAGTATATCTGTCCGTTGGCGTCCACGGGAATCAGAACGACCGAGCCGTGGTGTTCGATAATATCCAATTTAACGGCTTGTCCATCCGGGGTGCGAAGCTGGTCCCGCCGCACGGTGAATGCGCGACCCTGATAAACGGTTTCCGTCCCAAGTAGTTGAAAGTCCATTTTGGAGTCCTTTAGATAAGGTGGAATGAGCCATCCTACCACAGCATTGGATAGATCTTTATACGGGGAGCAGTGAATCCGGCAATAACGATCCAAGCTCTCGATAACAGTTTCATTCAGTAATTATAATTCGGACACAATAGGGTATATTTATTTCAGAGACAGCATCTTACGTCAAAGAGGAGAAAACACACATGAAGAAAATCCTTAAGTGGATTGGTATCGTTTTGGGCGGTCTGATTGGACTTCTCATCATTTTATTTTTCGTTCTGTACGGCATCACCGAATATCGTTTGAACAAGGTTTACGATTTCCCGGCAGAGAGTCTCCAAATTCCGACCGATGCCGGTTCGATCGCCCAGGGCAAGCATCTGGTGCAGGCGGTGGCCGGATGTCGCGGGTGCCACGGCGACAATCTGGCGGGTCAGGCCATGATCAACCAGCCACCACTGATGACCCTGTATTCCGCCAACCTGACCCCCGGCAAGGGCAGCGCAACGGCCTCTTTCAGCAACGCAGACTGGGTGCGCGCCTTCCGCCAGGGCGTGGGGCCAGACGGGAAAACCCTGCTGATGATGCCGTCTGCCAACCTATCGCAATTGAGCGATTCAGACCTGGCCGACATCATCGCATACTTGAAAACCCTACCGCCGGTCGATAATCAGGTGCCGCCCTTGAAAGTTGGCCCGGTGGGACACATCTTGATCGCCATGGGGCAGTTCAATAGCCTGATCGAGGTGGACCTGATCGATCACAGCCAGCAGGTTCAGGTGCCCGCAGCGGGCGTCACGGCGGAATATGGACATTACCTGGTGACAGTGGGAAGCTGTGGCGACTGCCACGGCGAGAAGTTGGCCGGGCTGAAGATGATTCCCGGTGGGACGGTCCCCTCGGCGAATCTGACCCCTGCCGGCCCTCTCCAAAGTTGGACGGAAGCCGATTTTCTCAATGCGCTGCATAACGGCGTCCGGCCCGATGGGACACAATTGATCGAGGCCATGCCCTGGAAGGAATATGGTGGCATGACCGACGATGAACTCAAGGCAATCTGGCTCTACTTGAAATCGTTGCCACCTGAACCGACGTACGCCAACAATTAATCCCTGTCAGTACACTGCTGCATATTTACAGAAGTCAAAGCGTCCGGGTGCAGGTGCATCCGGACGCTTGTTTTTTCGAGTGACTTTCGACTTTATGGGATTTGAATTTGCGCCCCTACCGTCAAAGTATACGGCGCAGTCAAACCATTTACGGCAGCAATGTTCAGAGGGTCGACATCACCATACTGGCAAGCTACCGAATAGACTGTATCGCCAGAGAGCACCGTGTACGTATCGGGGTGAGTCTTCAACGCCCGCCCACCGGGGAACGGATTTCCAGTGCTGGGGATTTGAAGCACCAGACCCGGCGAATACAACTGACCATCGGTGAGACCGTTCAGGGACAATAATTCGCCCGGGTCGACATCAAAACGACGCGCAATACAATAAGGGAATTCACCCGCCTGGAGCGTGTACGTGGCCGGGCGCGTCGTCTCAACGGTCGCCAATGGCGCAGGGGTAACATCCGTCGAGGCGCCCCCCGTTGGAGAGGGCAGGGGCGTATCGGTGGGCGTAATCCCCAGGTCAGACGGGTTGATTACGATTGGCGTCGTGTCGATACCCGCCAGGGGCGTAGCGGTATCGGCTGCGCCAGAATCCACGGCCACTGCGGTTCCCACAACTTCGGTTTGTGCCGGAACGCCGCCATTCTGCGCCATGGCGGTTTGCGTGGCAATTTGCTCGATGATATTCATACTGGGCGTTGCCTGTGCAGACCCGGCTGGAAAATTGTTTTCCAGTGTCGGGGTAGCCTGTGGTGGTGCAGACGCCGGTCGGGTGCACGCACCCAAAACCATGGTCAGCAGGACCAAGGCGGTCAGGCTGAGGTTCTTGGGTTTCATTTTCTTTTCTCCTCCAAAAAGGACGGTATAGTCATGGGAGTGGGTGGGTTCCAATTGATACTAGCATATCATTAATATAGCGTCAAGTTTCAATCTAATAACCCAAAAGGGGCAAAATCGATGCAAATTCCTCGAATCCAGAGGATGCGGGGGTTGTTTCAGCAAACTGAGTGAAAAATCTATAAGTGAGATTTAGCACGAAAACGAAATGGAGGCCCTGATCGAAGCAATGTAAAGTAAATGGGATAAACCGCAAATTCGAGGCGCCATTCTCAAGATGTGGTTTGCCGAATTTGTTTTGGTTTTTTTGGGAACGCCGTGGAAGGGAAAAGGCTGTAGCATCTCAATTATTCAATCAAGGCCCAGACACGGCAATTCCTGGGAAAACTGATCAAGCGTCAGCTTTCCGGGGAGGGTGACAATATGTTCTGGCAACGATTCATTGCGCTGGTCGTGATCGGGGGAATCCTATTTTCGCAGCCGGGTGCCAGTCCGGTTGCGGCTGCTCCGTGTGACGCCGTTCAATTTATCGCAGATGTCAGCATACCCGACGGCGCGCTGCTTTCAGGAGGAGCGAGCTTCACCAAAATCTGGCGGGTAAAGAACAGCGGCACCTGCGCCTGGACGACAGATTATAGCCTCGCTTTCGTCAGCGGCGACCAAATGGGAGCGCCAGCCACCCTGGCCTTGCCGTCTGCCGTTGCGCCGGGGCAAACGGCGGACCTGTCGGCGGGGATGGTCGCGCCGGGCGCCAGCGGGCACTATCGCGGCAACTGGAAATTGAAGAACGCTACGGGGGGGCTGTTCGGAGTCGGTTCGTCGGGGAGCGACCCCTTCTGGGTTGATATCAACGTAGTTGCTACCGAGCAAGTTGCTTTTGATTTCGTCGCGAATGCGCCCTACGCTTATTGGCGCAGCGGAGCCGGCGCCCTGCCGTTTCCGGGCACCAGCGGCGATGGACGCGGATATGCCCTCCAGCTCGACTCGCCGCACCTGGAAGATGGCTCGTACGACACAACGCCCGGTTTGCTGACCGTCCCGCAGAACAAATACAACGGCTACATCCAGGCCGTTTACCCCGAGTTCATCGTCCAGAAAGGCGACCATTTCCAGTCGTTGGTAAACTGCGAATACGGCGCGACGAACTGTTACGTAACCTTCCGGTTGGATTATCTGACAGACTCCGGCGTGACCAAAGTATTCTGGACCTGGCGGGAAGCCTACGAAAAACGTTTTTACCGGGCCAACGTCAACCTGAGCCCGTTGGCCGGGCAAAAAGTTCGCTTCATCCTGACGTTACTCTCCACGGGACTCGCCAGCGACGACCGGGCCATTTGGGGTTCCCCACGCATCATCCGCGCGGGTAGCGCCGGCGATCCTTTGCCCGCCACCCTGACGCCCTTACCGCCCTTTACGCCAACGGCCACGCCACTCGACAGCCCACCAACCATTTCGCCTGCCAATTGCGACCGGGCCTCCCTGGTAGCCGACGTCACCGCTCGCGACGGCACCGTGTTCACGCCAAATGCTGCCTTCATCAAGACCTGGCGCATCAAGAACGTGGGCTCGTGCACCTGGACGACGGACTACAGCCTGCTCTTTTACAGCGGTGAACGCATGAACGGTCCAACCCTTGCCAACCTGCCCAGCGCCATCGCTCCCGGCCAGACGGTGGACCTGATTCTCAACCTGGTAGCGCCCTCCACAGCGGGCGAATACCGCGGGTACTGGATTTTCCGTAATCCGTCGGGAGCGTTGTTCGGCGTGGGTTCGGGCAGCAGTTCACCTTTCTGGGTGGATATCAGCGTGGCGGGCGAGTCGCCCGGCAGCGACGGTTACGATTTCGTCGCAAATATGTGTGCGGCGCAATGGATCAGCGGCGCAGGCACCTTGCCCTGTCCCGGCACCGACGGCGACCCTCGGGGCTTTGTCCTCAAGTTGGATGCGCCTCACGAGGAAGATGGCACCGTCAGCGACCAACCCGGCCTGCTCACCATGCCGCAAAACACGTATAACGGCTATCTTCAAGGCATCTATCCAACTTTCACCGTCCAGGCGGGGGATCACTTCCGCGCCGTGGTCGGTTGCGAATACGCCGTCAGTTGTTATGTCACCTATCGCCTGGACTACCTGACTTCCACCGGGCTGGCTAAAATCTATTGGAAATGGCAGGAAATGAACCAGCGTCATGCCTCGTCCATCGATGTGGATTTGAGCCCGCTCGCCGGGCAGAGCGTACGCTTCGTCCTGACCATGCTTGCCACCGGCCTGCCTACGAACGACCGGGCGCTCTGGGTTGCGCCGCGCATCGTCCGTGAGAGCAATCCACTCCCCACGCCAACGGTCACGCCCACGCCCACGCTCACGCCTACCGCCACCCCCACAGCAAGCCCCACCTCGCCACCTATGAGCGATTGGTTGACCTACACCAACACGAAATATGGATTCCAGTTCAAATATCCGCCTGACGCACCGCTGGCAACCGCACAAGACAATTACGTGCATATCTCACTCCCCTTTACACTGGGAACGAATCTGGGCGAAAAATCTCTCGACGTAAACGTGCTGGAAAATGCAGACCCCTGCAACAGTCCCCTGGTTCAAGGATTACCTTACAGCACCTCCGAACTGGTAACGCTCAATGGAATTCCATTCCTTAAACAAACCGGAACGGACCGCGGCGCCGGACAAATCTACGACTGGACGGTGTATTCCACCTTCCGGGGAAACGTGTGTGTCACCTTTGCCTTCATCCTGCACTCCGGCAACCCCAACAATTACGATCCGCCCATCCCACAGTTCGATAGGACTGCCGAATCGGCTGTCTTCGAGCAGATCGTCTCTACGTTCACCTGGCTGGCCCCAACGCCGACAATGACTTCGACAGCCACTTCAACACCCACACCAACACCGGGCGTGACGCCAACCGCAACAATGCCCTCGCCCTCACCGACGATGACTTTCCCCGCTGCGACAACGTTCCCCTCGCCTACGCCGTCAGGCACTTGGCAAACCTACACCAACGCCCCGAACAGCTTCCAATTCATGTACCCGCCAGGAGGCCAAATCATCCAATCTGAAGATAACTACGTCTATATTAACCTTCCCATCGTGGCAGGTACAAATCTGGTTTCCAAATATCTGGAAGCACGGGCCGGCAGCGACCTGGGCTTGTGCAACCTCGGTGACGTACAGACCGTCGTCCTGAACGGAATCGCCTTCCTGAAACAGACCGGCCGCGACCAGGGCGCCGGCCAGATTCGCGATGTGGTGACCTACGCCACCGTCAAGGCGAACACCTGTCTCACGCTCACGTTCGTCCTGCACTCCGGCAACCCCGGCAATTACGATCCGCCGGTGCCCGAGTTCGACATGGCCGCCGAGTCAGCCGTCTTCGAACAAATGCTCTCGACCTTTACCTGGCTGACGCCGACGCCCGTGCCAGCGACGATGGGCCCCTACGCTGTCTTCCTACGTGGCACGAACGACCCTCTACCGATTTATTCGTCTGCCGGAGATAACAACGCAGTCGTTGGCAGCCTTCCAGCCACAACCATCACTGTCATGCGCACCGGCGCGTCCACCCAGGTGGCGGGACAGACCTGGGTCGAAGTGCAAAATCCCAGTAGCGGGACGGGGTGGGTCAACGCCGACTACCTGACAGAATATGTCAGCCCCGATGCGTTTTGCGGCGACTCGCGAGTCGTTCCGCTGGTGCAACAGTTCATGCAATCTGCGCAACAATCCAACGGGACCTTGCTATCGTCGCTGGTGAGTCCACTGCACGGCGTCGACATTCGCCTATGGAGTTACCAACCTGCGGTCAATTTCTCTGCCTCGCAGGCAAGTGGAATCTATCAAAATGCCCAAAGCTACAACTGGGGCACCGGGCCCAGCGGCACCAACGACGTGGGCACCTTCACAACAGTCGTTCAACCTACGCTGCTCGACGTAATGGACAATTCCGGGTTGCAACTCCGCTGCAACGATGCCTCCCTGTTGGGTCCCGTTCCCAATCGCTGGCCGGGGGACTACAACGGCACCAATTTCTACGCGCTATACAAGCCAGGTACGCCGGGTGTCGATATTGATTTCGCCATCTGGCTGGTCGGATTCGAATACATCAACGGCCAGCCTTACCTGTTGGGCTTGATGCGCTACGTCTGGGAACCCTAGAAAAGGCAGGCAAAAAGATCAAAGTGCGACAGACTCACTCGTGCTTCTGTTCGAAGAATCAAAGATACCCCGTCAGTTTGACGGGGTATCCGGTTCTCCCAGAAACTTCATGAGGGCCTGCTGCAATAAGGTCTCAGACTTCACTTGGCATTTGCGCTGTATTGGGACGCGTACGCATATAAAGCAACAGGTACCCTCCCGCAGCAAGCACGCCCACGATTCCGCAGGCATACCAGAGCCAGTTGGGGCTGGCATCCATAATCACACCGGCCAGATAGGGCCCAAGCATGTAAGCAATGCCCCACGAAAGATCATAGATATAACTATAGCGGCCTCGCATATCGGCCGGGGCGAAGGTCACGGAAAGCGCGCTCGAAACGGGGAAGCAGATCATTTCGCCCACAGTCACTACCGCCATCGCCAGCAGGAAAGCCCCGTAACCGGCCACAAAACCATATAGGGCAAAACCTCCTGCCAGGAGCAACGTGCCAAGCGCCATCATCAGCATAGGTGGTTGCTTCTCAAGCCGGCGTGTGATCCAAAACTGGAACAACACCACCATAGCGGCGTTCAAGCTCAAAATCCAGCCATAGCCCGATTCGAAGATGCCGTGCTGGTCACGCAAGTACACCCCCAGTGTGGTGTTGATGTTGATGTACACCAGCCAGGCCAGCGTGGAAATCAGCAGAAACATCATGAAAGAGCCATTGCGAAAGACTCGCCCGTAACCGCCGAAGGAATTATCCTGTTCTTCGCTGCTCTCGACAGCCTGCTGTGGACGAGTTTCCTGCAAGTAGAAGAAGACCACTGCCGCCGCAATTGTGCTGATAACCGCATCCGCAATAAACAGGGACATGTAGGAACGCGTCGCCAGGAAACCGCCAATGACCGGCCCGACGACGACCGCCAGATTGAAAGCCACACGCCGCACACCGTACCCCTGGGCGCGTTTTTCCTCCGGCAGCAAATCGGCGATGATCGCCTCGTAAGAGGGGCCACCCACCTGAGAGAACATTCCGGCAATGAAGGCGACGATCGCGAAGACGTTGAAGGAGCGGGCCACCCCAAGCAGCAAATCGCTAAACGAACTGGACAGCAGGCTGAAAATGATGATGCTCTTGCGCCCCAAACGGTCACTGAGCACGCCGCCAGGAAAGCCACCAAGAAAACCGGCCCCTGAGAACACGGCCAGCAACAGGCCAACCTGGGTCATGTCCACGCTGAACTGTCGCGTCAGGTACAGCGCGAAAAACGGATACAGGAGCGACTCTCCCAGCTTGTCGATGAAATTGACGACAACCACCGTCCAGAAGGAGGTCGGATATTCATGGTAGATGGCAGAGGCTTTTGTAAACATGGGCTATGGTTTGAGCGCTCGCGTGGCAAAATATGTCGGCATGTAATCACTGATAAGCAGGTCGGCATGACAGTCCTCGTACATTGCGACGATGTGGAATCCGGCTTCAAGTTGCCCGCCGAACAGGTCGCCAAACGTATGGCTGAATTCCAGCGGGTCGTGCTCTTGGAGGTGTTTCTCCCGTTCGACAGGGTCATCGACATCGGCATAGGGCAGCTTGTGGACGACGTCCAACCTGCCGGCTTCGGCCTGGTCGAAATCGAAAAGGTAGACAGCCGGGTTCATGAAACCCGTCAACAGGGTTCCGCCAACGCGTAGGGCGCGATAAGCCTCCTTCCAAACAGGTCGCACTTCGGGGATGAAAAGAGTCGAAACCGGGTTGAAGACCAGATCAAAGCTCTCATCGGGAAAAACGGACAGGTCTCGCGCATCGCCTTCGACGGTGTGGATATCCAACCCTTCGCGTTCCGCCACCAGATGATCGCCCGCCAGTTGTCCGGGTGAATTGTCGAAGACCGTGACTCTGGCCCCTGCCGCGGCGAAGACCGGCCCTTGCTGGCCGCCGCCACAGGCCAATGCCAGCACATCCAGGCCATCCAAAGGCGGGAACCACTCACGCGGCACCGGCCTTTGCTCGGTGAGCAACACAGACCAATCTCCCCGGCGCGCCCGGGCAATTACGCCGGGCGTGACCGGCTGCGTCCACGGATTGGTGCCAAATTCGACCTGGCGATTCCAGGCTTCACGGTTGTATGTGCGAACGTCGATCTTGGAGGTCATGTCGGTTTGCAACCTGTACCCTGTTTTAACGCAGGAGAAAGCCAACTTTAAAAAATTAAGAGAACTTCCATATTTTACTTGTTCCTCCCCCTACAGACTTAACAAATCAAAAAGGCTCGTCAAATGCCCCAACGAGCCTCTATCTGACAATTTTTGCGCCAACGGTATCTATTTGTTACAAACCTGGGCATCCCTGGCTGCCTGCATGGCCGGGGATAATTTATAGCCCAGCTTTTCCATTTGTTGGAGCGCACTGCACGCCCGATCTTTGATAATACCCCCGCCAGTGATGTTCTCCAATATGGCCTCAAATCCCGACTGATCGTTCAGAAAAGCATAAGCCTGTAGAAATGGAATCCACTCGCTGCGGTCCACCGGATGCAAGCCCTGTTCGCGAACCTGCTTCCCCAGCGCTGCGGCTTGTTTGAAATCGCCCTGCTGGACGGCCAGATCAGCCTTTTCATAAAAATAGCACCAGTCCTGCACCGGCGGAGGCCCGAAGAGAAAAACGGGGAGTTGGACAGGTGCTGCATCACTTACAATATCATTGATATTCGAATATTCGGCAATCGCACTGACGGCATTCGAGGCGTTCGGCGATAAGCGCGGCATGCGTCCGTCGATAGCGTGAACGCAGGCGCCGTCCACCGGCTGCGACAAAATCAGAATGTTGGTGTAATCGATTTTCATCGTATGGCTACGATATAGCTTGAAACCACCGGAATCGTGCGACAGAACATTCTGAACATCGTCGCTCGAAGTGGTCACCGCCGAAAGTGCATATTGCACCGGAACCTGGTTTGCCTGGTTGGGATAATAGATGAAATTCGCAGGCCCCCAGATAATATCCGTATCCTGCCCGATGACTACATCAGGATACTCCGCTACGATGGTGGTTCCAGACCGGATCATCGGCGCACGCCAAGTGACCTGTCGCCAAAAATCGCGGATGGTCTGTTGCTCATTGTAGGCACTAATGCCAAGTCCGTAATGTGTGATGGCAGCGCTAGCCAGCAGCAGAGAGGTCAATATGAAGCGCGCTTTTTGCGAATTGACCAAACTTAGCATGCCAACCGCAAAGAATACCGCCGTCAAGGAGGCCGGCAGGCCATAATAGGAGAAGGCACTGAAAGTCACCTCGCGGTTGGCAACTACGACCGGCAAGAGGCCGAAGGTGGAACCTATCAGGCCAAGGAAAATGGCTTCGATGTGCCAGTTCCTTTCGGCCGAGGCCAGTTCCGGCGCCTCTTTGAGAAGAAAAGCCGCCGCCGCAAACAACAGCACACTGAGCAGCGCGACTCCAAGCGCCGCCGCCATATCCCGTAAGCGCAATGCGAAAAACTGCTGGTTGAACGGGGATGTCCAGGCCAGAACGGTCGTATTGAGCATACTTTGAAAAAGACGGATGAACCACCACGGGCCGGTCAATTGAGGTGTGCCAAACAAGCGACTAAGCTGCAAGCCAACATCCGTGGCCTTGCGCTCGTTTTGGAAGATAAAGAGTCGCCAGAACAGAAAGCCTAGCGGAATAAACAGGTTGAACCACCAGACACGCAAGGTCGCCAGGGCTTTTTGACCCAACTGCGAACGGGGTAGTGTTCGCCCGACGAGCAGGGCAATGCACATAAAGCGGAAGATTTCCATCCCAATGGCATATTCCACCAGGGAAAGATATACCCAACCCGTGGCAAGCGCCCCGATAAACCAGGCAACGCGCGCCGACGGTCTTTGCGCCTGGACGACTTTCAACGAAAAAGCGATGGACAGAATCTCCAAAAACAGGCTGGCAGTGTGTGGTAAATATTCGATGCCCTGCACCCACATGAAATAGGCCGGATACAGTATCACGAACAGACCAACCAGAAAACCAGCGCGGCGCTGCCGCGGCCAGAGAATCCGGAAGACCCACAGTGCTGCCAGGCCAGCCAGTATGTGCAGAAAAAATGTCCCCAACTGATATGGCAAGGGCTGGGTGCCGAACAATCGAAAAACGGCATCGAAGAACACGCCCCGCGCTGGACGGTCGCTCTGGAACATTTGCAGGAACACGTTTGGCCCGGCAATATGCCCGTCATACATGAAATACCAGTCATCGCGCTGATAAGTCAGGTGAATGGCGTTTGGCAGATAGACAATAGCTGGAATGAGGACAAGCAAAAAAGTTTCGATTAGCCAGGGGAAACGTTTGAGTCGGGTCATGAAAGTGTTCTTCTACATGGGGGGCGCAATGACTGCAAGAGCGAATCATACCATAGCAGGCCGCGACAAGCGCCTAAAACTTGAGGATTTTCTCGCGAATATAAAGTTGGTGCAGGGGCCGGCCGTTGAATCACGACTCTGCTACGGGCTATAAATGGGATTGCTGCTTTCTTTAAAAACTTGTGGGCCAAGAGGCTTGCTTTTCAACAATCTGACCAGTATACTTGACAGTATGCCTCCGAAAAAGATAGGACGTTACATTATCAAAGCCGAACTTGGCCGTGGAGGAATGGCAACCGTTTATCGCGCGTACGATCCTTCTTTTGAGCGCGAGGTAGCTGTAAAGGTTCTCCCGCAAGAACTTCTCCATGATTCACAATTTAAGGGACGCTTTGCCCGAGAAGGAAAGATCATCGCCCGGCTGGAGCATGCCGCCATTGTGCCGGTCTATGATGTTGGCGAAGAAAACGGCCAACCCTATTTTGTTATGCGGTACATGACCGGTGGGTCGCTCGCAGACCGGATGAAGAACGGTCCACTCCCCATGGGAGAAATTGCTCGCATTTTTGAGCGTCTGGGGAATGCACTGAATTATGCCCATACAAAAGGAATCGTCCACCGCGACCTGAAACCGGGCAACATTCTTTTCGATGACGCCGGGGACCCGTACATTTCCGACTTTGGGATCGCCAAACTGGCCCAGGCGCAGGCGACCACCAGCCTGACTGGAAGCAGCATCATCGGCACACCGACCTATATGAGCCCGGAACAGGCGCAGGGAGAGGAGATCGACGGGCGGAGTGACATTTATTCGCTGGGGGTCATTTTATATGAATTGTGGAGCGGTAGGCTACCTTACGAGTCCAACACGCCGCTGGGGTTGGCGTTCAAACACGTCACCGAACCGATCCCTCACATCCTGGACACAAATCCAAAGCTACCCGTGGCTGCCGAGGCTGTCATCGAAAAAGCCATGGCAAAAAATGCGCACGACCGTTTTCAGCGCGCCGTCGATCTATCCGATGCTGTAACCGCCGTCGCCCAGGGCAAGACTCCCGATCTCGAGCGCACCGTGGAGGCCCAGGAACGCCATCCAGAAGCCGAAGCCACGAAAATCTCAGGGGCAGGAAGGGCCAAATCCGGCATCTCATCCAAAGCACTGCTCGGAATTCTTGCCGGTGTTCTCGTTTTGGCTGCCCTGGTTTGGACGGGCAGCCGTTTGATACTACCAGCATCCCCCGCTATTAAGTCGACAGCTACCTCAACGTCCTCGTCATCCGTATCGGTACAAGCCTCCAGCGTTCCGTCTCAAGCAGCGACGACATCAACGTCGGCTCCTGCCACCGTGGCAGCACAGCCAGCCGCCACGAAGCCTCCGGCTCCTCCCGCTGTGGGGGGTGCCGATAAGATTGCCATGGTAAGTGGGAATAATATCTGGGTGATGGATATGGATGGCAGCCACCCGCAACAACTCACACAAGACTCCAAAGCGAAGTCGGATTTGCAATGGTTGCCGGACGGCCAGTCGCTCGCCTATGTCCAAGACCAATGCGCTTACCGCATATCTCTCGATACAAAAGGCCCCACACAACTTGCCTGTTTTGATGCACCAAAGACAACGTTGAATGGCTTTCAGGTGTCACCGGATGGACATCAGGTCGCAATCAATCTGAATAGCCAGTTATTTATCGTAGCCTTCGACCCAAATATCCTGGCACAATTACATGGCATCCGTGATTTCATGCCGTTGGGGCCAAACAATCTTTGCCTTGCTTATCACACCGTCCTTTCACGACACGCCGTCTGGTCTGCGGACAGCCAAAAGCTGGCGCTCCTGGTCATCGTCACGTTAAACGGTCATACGGCCGAGGCGATTCGCGTCCTCGACGTGCATAACTGTCACAATTCGGATCCGCTCGTCTTGGATGAATTTCCCGGCAAGCACTTCACCCCCGAAAACTATACCGACACCTATACGCTTCCATCCTACACATGGGACGGCATCGACCGTTTCCTCTTCAACACGTTCAAGCGAAACGAAGGCTACGGGGCTTTGTATGTCTACAACGAAACCAAGAATGCAGCGGAAAAACTCAACCCGATCAATGGCACTTGCTGCTATCGGGATGCCCGCTGGAGCCCCGATGGCAAGTACATTATTTTCGCTTTCCAGGATTTGCTCCAAGGGGCCAATGCGCGCACGCAGGTCTACTACATTCCTTTCGGCAGCATCCAGGGCGGCGGCCCGTTTAAGCCGCTGAATCTGCCTTTGAACTTTTTAACAAATCCACGTGAGGCGCCAGAGTTCGCTTTGCGTCCAGTTCATCCATCACCCCCAGGCCAGAATTGAGACTCGCTTGACGGCGGCTACGCAGGGCCCGCCTGGCTTCTGAAGCGTTTAATGATATTAAAAACGTCATTGCCTCGTCGTTTGCTTGCGCTCCGTCCCCTCCATTGTTATACTTGACCTTATGCATCCAGAGAAAATCGGCCGTTACGAAATCAAATCTGAGCTTGGACGCGGCGGCATGGCCACCGTTTACAAAGCCTATGACCCGCGCTTCGAGCGCGAGGTTGCGTTAAAAGTCCTGCCGCGCGAGATGTTGCACGACCCGCAATTCCGGGTACGGTTTGAGCGCGAAGCAAAGACGATTGCGGCCCTAGAGCACGCTTCCATCGTGCCGGTCTATGATGTGGGGGAGGACGACGGTCAACCCTATTTCGTCATGCGCTACATGACCGGCGGTTCGCTGGCCGACATTATTGCCAAAGGCCCCATGTCCATCGCGGACGCCGCCCGGATTATCGACCGGCTGGCATCGGGCCTGGATGACGCCCATCAGAAAGGAATCATCCACCGGGATTTGAAGCCCGGGAACATCTTGTTCGACCGCACCGGCGAGCCGTACATCTCCGATTTTGGAATCGCAAAGATCACCCAATCCCAAGGGACGACGGTCACCGGCGGCGCAGTGATCGGAACGCCCGCTTACATGAGCCCCGAGCAAGCGCAGGGGGAGCAGATAGACGGGCGCAGCGATGTTTATGCACTGGGCGTTATCCTGTACGAAATGCTCACCGGCGTGCAGCCATACCAGGCCGATACGCCGATGGCGATCGTAGTCAAGCACATTACCGAACCCGTTCCCCACGCTCTGGACGCGAACCCCAGACTGCCGCAGGAAATTGAGCCGATCATCGAAAAAGCGATGGCGAAATCTCCCGACGAACGTTTCTCGACTGCCGGAGAGCTTGCCATTGCCCTGAATGGCATAGCGCGTGGCGAGTCAGCAGAGCAAGCCATCAAAACGGCCTCCATGACGGTTACCCGCCTGGCGCCCGCCAACAAAACTCGCCTTGCCAAAACGTCCATGCGCACACGTGCAGCAGCAGGAAAAGGCAGCGCACAGCCAGAAAAAAGCATTTCTTCATTAGCCATCATCATCCCGGCGGCCATTGTCGTTGTTGTCTTACTACTCGCCGTGGGCGCATTCTGGTATTTCACCCAATTGCCAGCCAGTCAATCGCCCACGGCCACACCACAAGTAGTGGCTTCCGCCACCGCCATTGGGGGTCAGGCGGGTGCGAATCCGACGGCAACAGCCACCTCCACCCCAGCCGCCACCGCCACTGCGGCGCCAAAAGCCACATCGACGGCTACTCCCCTGCCTGGGAAGACGATCAACGGCGGAGCCGACAAAGTCGCTTTCATCGCCAATCGCGATGTCTGGATCATGAACATGGACGGTTCCGGCTTAAAGCAGTTGACCAATAACCAGACTGACAAGACAGACCTCCAATGGATGCCCGACGGCAAAACGTTGGTCTTTATCAGCGGGAAGAACATCAATACGGTCGACTCAGAAACGGGTCGTTTCGACACGATCGTGACCTTTCCCTTCGCTGAATATGTGGATGACTTCCGCATCTCCCCCGATGGCAAACAGGTCGCCATTTCGCTCAACCGCCAGATGTTCATCGTCCCGCTCGACCTCAAGACGCTGCGCACCGTGCGCGGGCGCGACGACCTGCTCAAAATGAATGGCTGCCTCTCTTATAAAGGAGCCACCCTGGCCGCCGCCGCAGTCCGCCAGTTCCGCTGGTCACTGAACGGCAAACTATTGGCCTGGCTGTTCACCGGTGTTGGGCCGAATGGAAGCTCAAATGACTTGGTGCGCGTGGTCGATATTTCCAGTTGCGACCCCACCAAGCTCAACTTGCTGGATGAATTCCCCGGCACGCGTTTCACGCCCACGGGGTGGGGCAGCACGCCTATCATCCCCAGCTATGATTGGGACGGCAAATCCCTATTCCTGCTCAATTCCTATATCCGCAACGAAGGCTGGGGCGACCTCTATTCCTACAATTACGATTTGCGTAAAGCCGATATGCTCGACCCAATCGACAGCAAATGCTGTTATCGCGATGCGCGTTGGAGCCCGGACGGCGCTTACATCTTCTTCGCCTTCCAAGATCAAAGTTTGGGCAGCAAAGCTCCCACGCAGTTTTATTACATCCCGTATGGAGCCATCAACACGGGCGCCGAATTCACGCCGATCAAAATGCCAGACGGCTTCTTCAAGGATCCGCGCGAGGCACCCCAACCCGCTTTGCACAGCGGATCGTAAACACAAAAAAGGGTGACCAAATGGGTCGCCCTAAATTTTTTGGATCATGGCTTTGGGCAGGCCCGGCCCGGCATAGATCATGCCGGTGTAAACCTGTACCAGGGTAGCGCCCAAATCGAGTTTTCGCAAGGCATCGTCGGGACTCATGATCCCGCCCACGCCTACCACGGGAATCCGCCCATCCACACGTTTCACCACCTTCGACAAAATCGCATCAGACAACTCCGTCAGCGGTTTCCCGCTTAACCCGCCGTTTTCCGCCTGACGGCTCGAACGCAACCCCTCGCGACGCAAAGTCGTGTTCGTAGCGATGACGCCGTCCATGCCGGTGGACAGAATCACGTCGAGCGCATCGTCGAGTTCGGCATCGTCCAGGTCGGGTGCAAGTTTGATCAATAAGGGTGGATTTTTCGGCAAATTCTCACGCTCGTCTCTCAACCGGCCCAACAGCCCCTGCAACATCTCGCGCCCTTGCAAACGCCGCAGTCCAACCGTGTTGGGTGACGAGATGTTGATCGCCAGGTAATCCGCCAGCGGAGCGAAGGTGTGCATCAGGGCGAGATAGTCGCCGGCGGCCTCTTCCAGAGGAGTATCTTTGTTCTTACCCAAATTGACACCCAAAATGGCTTCACTCCGATAGCGAAGATTGCAGGCCACATCTTCCATTCCTCGCCCCGGAAACCCCAGACGATTAATCAAACCGCCATCCTCGACCAACCGAAAGACCCTCGGCTTGGGATTCCCCGGCTGCGGACGCGGTGTAACCGTCCCGACTTCGATGTGCCCAAAACCCAATGCCGACATCCCGCGCATGGCAACCCCATTCTTGTCGTAGCCGGCTGCCAATCCAACGGGATTCTTGAACGTCAGTCCAAAAGCCTCCACGGGCTTGGGCGACGCAGAAAAGATCATTCGTAAAACCGCGTTGAACGGTTGGATGCCCCCGATGCGCATCAATTGCAGCGTCAGGTGATGGGCGGTCTCCGGATAGAATTTGAAAAGGAAGGGACGAAAAAAACGATAGATCACGGCAGTCCCTCCGCCGCAAATTTCGTCAGAGCCTCCGCCATCGGCAGTACGTACGAAAGGCGTTTTTCATACTCATCGAGGCTGCCTTCGCGTTCAGCTTTGAGTTCGGCCGCATCGCGCCCCAGCAGGAAAGGATCCTCCCAGGCCAGCCAATCCACCTCGCGTGTGTGAACGTGGTGCTGAAGATAGAGCACGATCTCGGCCACCATGCTCAAACCCGAATGCGTAACTTTTTGCATAACCTGGCAGAGTTCTCCCGCCTGGACGACAAGATGACACCAGCCATAATCCAGGCTTTTTCCAAACAGATTCTTACCGAGGCGGGTGACGAATCCCTCCAAGCGAGCGTAATTTCGAGGGTGTGTGGCCCAGGCCGCCGGGGAGCGATGGAAGATCAGGGGCACATCCTGTACCTGAAGTGCATCGACATCCGCCAGAAACTGCTCACGATAGTCGGTCTCCAATGCAAAGGATAGCCTGTCGAGGAAACACAAATGCAATACCTGATCGGCAGGCGCAACTTGAGCAGCCTGCCGGTACAAATAAGCGAAGTGTTCACCGATAGGCGCTTCGTGTTCCAGTGGGAAAAGGGTGCAAAAATCGTCCGCAGACAGTTGCTGCATCTCAACAGTCCGCCGTTGCGTAGACGGCGGCGGGCAAAGATAGGCATGCGCAAAATGCGCCTTCAGGTCGGGCAAAATCGTTTGCAGATGCGGGAACAACCTGCCGTCTGGATCATGATAAGGGAAAGTAATGGAGGGTTTCATTTGCCGTTCGATTTCAAGAAAACTCGTGTGGCCTCGATTTTATCGTTTTCGACTTTGCCCGTCCGTTCCCAATAGTCCAACAGCTCAGTGATGGTCAGCAGCGCGTGCAAATTGTAACCGGCCTCGGCCAACGCTTCCTTCGCGCCAGACTGACGGTCGATCAGCACGACCACGTCCCGGACGACCAATTCTGCGTTGATCAATTTTTCGATGGCTTCGAATTTACTGCCGCCGGTGGTTGCCAGATCATCGATGACAACCACCGTTTCGCCCGCATGATACTCACCCTCGATCTCGGCCTTCGTGCCATAGGTCTTGGCCTCTTTGCGTGGGTAGATCATGGGGTAGTCTCCACGCAAGGAGATGGCCGTGGCAATCGGGAGGGCGGCGTAAGGCAGCCCGGCCAGCCTCGCAAATTTCAGCGTTCCCAGCACCGGCAAATAAGCTTCAGCAACTTGGGCGAGCAAGCGCGGCGAAGAGACGAGTTGGCGCAGGTCGATGTAAAGCGGGGATTTCAGCCCCGATTTGAGCGTGAACTCGCCGAATTTGATGCAACCCGCTGCGAGCAGACCGTCGGCCAAAGACGATAGTCGGCTGGGTACAATCTCGGAATCGTGTGCCATGGTTGGAAGGCCTCCTTTGGTTTTCATGAATGGCTGCGGAGCGCCCCGCGGGCCGCGATAATCGAATCTCGTAGCGCAGCCGCCGCCAAGCCGGGTTTCTCGGCCCGCGCAAGCGAGCGCGAAACGTTGACTAGCAATCCCTTGCCATCGGCGCGCAGGCCGGCTTTGAGCGCCGACTCCACATCTGCGCCCTGCGCACCGACGCCAGGCAACAGGAGCCACAAGCTTGGCGCCGCAGCGCGGACACGCGCCAACGCTTCGGGATGCGTAGCACCGACCACCAGCCCGATATTGTTTTTGGTGTTCCATGTTTGCGCAAGTTGAGCCACATGCTCATACAACCGCACAGGCGTTTGTCCGTCTGCCGCCACAACAGATACATCTTGCAAATCACCGGAGCCGGGATTGGAGGTTTTACACAGCAAGAAAACACCTTTTTCCTGGTTCGACAGGAACGGGTCGATGGAGTCCTTGCCGAGGTAGGGACTGAGAGTAATGGCATGCGCGCCGAGCAGGTCGAACGCCGAGTGGGCATAGGCTTGCGCAGTGGAGGCAATGTCGCCGCGCTTGGCATCCAGGATGACGGGGATCAGCGAACCGCGGCGATTTGACTCTTCCTGGACTGCTTCGATGACCTGTTTGAGCGCGGTCCAGCCATCGGGGCCCAGGGCCTCGAAGAAAGCCGCGTTGGGCTTGAACGCCGCAGCGTAGGAGGCCGTCTGTTTGACAAGATCCAAGCAAAAGGTGAGTGCGGCATCCGCCGTAGGCGCCGAAAGGTCAGAGAGGTGCGGGTCGAGGCCAATGCACAGGAGCGAGGAGCAGTCGTCCACGCGTCTTTCCAAAAAAGTGAAGAAAGTCTCCATAGAATTTAACTCCCTACGCTTTTCCCAGCACCATGGCCAGCAGCGCCATACGCACGTATAAACCGTATTCCATCTGGCGGAAGTAGGCTGCGCGAGGATCCTCATCAAAATCGGGCGAGATCTCGCCGACGCGCGGCAAGGGGTGCATCACGATCATGTTGGGTTTGGCCGCTTTCATCACGTCGGGATCGATCACGAAGGCGTTCTTGACGCTTTCATACGCGGTCGGGTCTTCGAAACGCTCTTTCTGGACGCGTGTGACGTACAACACGTCGGTCTCAGGCAGGATGGCCGCCAGCGAGTCGTGTTCGGACTGCGGGATGCCCTTCTCGGCCACTTCGTCCATCACTTCCCTGGGCATGCGCAGGATTTCAGGCGAGACGTAGTTGACCCGGACTTTGTACAACGAGAGCAGGCGCGCCAGAGAATGGACGGTGCGACCGTATTTCAGGTCCCCCAGCATGGTGACGGTCAGCCCGTCGACCATGCCACTGCCCAGCTCTTCGAAGATGGTGAACATATCGAGCAAGGCCTGCGTGGGATGCTCTCCCACGCCGTCGCCGGCGTTGATGACCGGCTTCCGGGCCGCTTTGGCCGCGATGGCCGCCGAGCCGACTTCCGGATGGCGCAGCACGATCACGTCGGCGTAGCATTCCAGGGTGCGGACGGTGTCGGGCAGACTCTCGCCTTTCGACACCGACGAATATTTGACCTCGTTGATGGGGATGACGCTGCCGCCCAGGCGTTCCATGGATGCCGTGAACGAGGAGGAGGTACGCGTGGAGGGTTCGTAGAACAGGTTGGCTAAAATCTTGCCTTTGAGCAAGTCAAACGTGCCAAGGCGCTCGACCATGCCGCGCATTTCGTGCGCCACGCCGAAAACGTATTCCAGGTCGTCACGGCTGAACTGCTTGACCGACAGGATGTCTTTCCCGTACCAGGCGGCGTTCTTATTCTCGCCAAACGGCAAGTAGGGAGAGGAAGATTGGGTAGGCATAAATTTCTCCTTGTTTTGACTGTCAATACAGATGCGCTATGCAGGCCTCGCTTTCAGCCTGGAAGCGTACAGGAACTTAAAGGTAGCCGAAGGCTACGCAAATAAGGGGGACATTTTTTATATTGAATATGGCTTCAAGCCGATGTGCATGAACATTCCAATAAAGAAATTCGCAAAAATAAGCATGTCAATGCCCGCATTTAGAAAGGGATTGATGCGATTTACAAAAATGGGTCTTGCGCGAGGGTATTCCTTACCAAACTTTGATGGCGAGTATCTTGCATAGATACGGCCAGCGGCACCCTGGTCGAAAAATAGCTCATAGATTTTGTCGCTACGTCCGCACATTCCTGCCAAAACCCTTCTCAGCCAACACCTCAGCCTCCTTATAGGCCTCCAGACCGCGCAGAACGACCCGTGTGACGCGGCCTTTGACCTTCCGGCCTTCGAAAGGCGTCCAGCCGCAGCGGGAATGCAGCGCCGAGGCTTCGATCTCGTAAACGGCCTCCTGATCCACTTCCACCCAGGTCTCGGCCTGTTCTGGCAGCCGGAAGATACGGCGCGGGTTGATGACCGATTTTTCGATGAGCTGTTCCAGCGTCAGGCGGCCTTCGTCTACGGCGGTCAACAACAAGGGCAGGAGCGTCTCCACACCGGGGAATCCGGGCGGCGGGTTGTCGGAATCTTTTTCCTGCAAAGTATGAGGAGCGTGGTCGGTGGCGAAGCAGTCGATCACATCCAGGTTGGCCCACAGCGCATCCACATCCGCCTGACTCGCCAGCCGCGGACGCACCTCGCCGCGACCAGGATGGCCGTGAGAAATGGCCGGAATATCATCGGCGGTCAAAAACAGGTGGTGCGGGCAGACTTCGCAAGTCACCTTGAGGCCGCGTTCCTTGGCCGCCCGCACCAGCAGCACTTCCTCGCGCAGTGAAATATGCGCCACGTGCACGGGCCGGTCATAGAGCGCGGCGAACAAAAGGGCCGCGGCCATGCTGCGGCTCTCCGCATGTACCACAAGGGGATAATCTTTGGGATATTTCTCGAAGTGCGGCTCCCAAAGCGTCATGTCGTCCAGGCGCAGTTGGCCGAAGGTGGCGTCGAGGTACATCTTCAGCCCGGCGGCTCTGGGCGCAAGCGCAGCGACGACTGCGGCGTTGTCCGGCCCGGCGCCGACAAATTGGGCGTAGTCGCAACGCGCTTTTTCCTGCGCGGACGAGAGGGCCAAACCGAGAGTCTCGGAATCGAAAATGGGCGGTCGGGTGTTGGGCATCGCCAGGAGCATGGTCACACCCCCCGCCAGCGCAGCCGCTGTGCCTGTGTCGTAATCTTCTTTATGGGTGGCGCCGGGTTCGCGCAGGTGTACGTGTGGATCGATCAAGCCGGGGAGTTTAAGCATCTATCGTCCTTCCCGGAACCCGCTTCAAAAGGAGAGGGAACGCGAGGCAAAAAAAGAGAGCCGCAAAACGGCTCTCTCGACTTTATAAAACAGGAATACGTCCCCCAACGAGGAAATTGCGTCATCACTTTGTGTAAGCAGCCTGTCATCGTCCGCCTTATTTTA
>JBJKRF010000047.1:0-5283 GCA_046704785.1 Anaerolineales bacterium
ACGAGCAAGGAAGGCCGAATTTCTCGAATAGAGATACTGCTGTACAAGTGAAACGGGTGAAGCCTGTGGGAGTTGTGCAGAGAGCCGAGCCGTCTCCGGCACGAGACAGAAGAAAATCCAGCGCAAAACTTTCTGCGCTACTCTTGGTGAACCGCCGGATGCGGACCCGCATGTCCGGTGGTGTGAGAGGGAGCGGTTAGCCGCCGCTCCCTACTCGATTTACGCATTAGTTCGCACTGTGAGCATTTCCGTGCGGATCATCTTTCCCGTTGTCGTTTTCTTGTCATACAGAGACGGGGACGAGACAACACATCGTCAGGTTGTCTCGTCGTCTTCCGGCAGCCAACAACATAGCACCAACTCGCGGGCGGCGCGCACCTCGTCGAGACGGCCAAATGGCGTTTCGTGAGGCGCGTTCTTGATCTGTTCGGGGTCGACCCGGGCTTCTTCGGCAATCTTGAGCAGCGCGTCGGCAAAGGCGTCCAGCGTGTCTTTGTTCTCCGTTTCGGTCGGTTCGATCATAAGCGCCTCACGGACGATCAGCGGGAAGTAGTTTGTCGGCGGGTGGAAGTTGTAGTCCATCAGTCGCTTGGAAATGTCCAACGCGCGGACGTCCGTCCCCTCCACACGGCCTTCCATGACGAACTCGTGCATGCAGGTGCGGTTGAAAGGAATGCGATATTCCTTTTCCAGGCGCGCTTTCAGATAGTTGGCGTTCAACACGGCATAGTTGGCAATCTGGCGCAGCCCGTCTGCGCCGTGCATGGCGATGTAGGTGTAGGCGCGCACCAGCCCGCCGCCGAAGTGCCCGTGAAAGGCTTTCATGCGCCCAATGCTCTTCGCCGGGACGGTGTAACCGTAGAGCGGCGGCTCGTCGTCGGTGGCTTCTTCCACAATGCCGACCAGCGGCGCAGGCAGGAAATCCGCCAGGCGTTCGCTGACGCCCACCGGGCCACAGCCCGGCCCGCCCCCGCCGTGCGGCACCGAAAAGGTCTTGTGCAGGTTGAAGTGCATCAGGTCGAACCCCAGGTCGCCGGGGCGCACGATGCCCAGCAATGCGTTCAGGTTGGCGCCGTCGCCGTACATCAACCCGCCACAGCCATGCACGAGCGCGATCACTTCCTCGATGTGTTCGTCGAACAGGCCTAGCGTGTTGGGATTGGTCAGCATCATACCCAGCACGGTCTCATCGCAGGCGACCTTCAGCGCCTCCAGGTCTACATTGCCGCGCACGTCGGACGGAATCTGCATGATTTGCAGGCCCAACATGCCCGCAGAAGCCGGGTTGGTGCCGTGGGCCGAATCGGGGATGAGAATCTTGACGCGCTGTTCGTCGCCATGTGAGCGATGGTAGGCGCGCATCATCAGTACGCCGGTAAACTCGCCCTGCGCCCCCGCTGCCGGTTGCAGCGTTACCGCTGCGAAACCGCTGATTTCCTTCAGCCACTCCTGCATCTCCATCATCAACGCCAGATTGCCCTGTACGGTCTCGATGGGCTGTAGCGGATGCGTGTGCAGGAAGCCGGGCAGGCGACAGGTCTCCTCGTCGATTTTGGGATTGTATTTCATGGTGCACGAGCCCAGCGGGTAGAAACCGCCATCGACGCTGTAATTGAGCTTGGACAGGTGCATGTAATGGCGCACCACATCCACTTCGGCCAGCTCGGGCAGCGGCAGCTCGTCGCGCAGCAAAGCAGCTTCCGGCAGGTCGTAGTGTGGCACATCTGAGGCCGGGAAGGTCACGCCCGTGCGGCCCGGTGAC
This sequence comes from Anaerolineales bacterium, assembly GCA_046704785.1. Taxonomy (GTDB): domain Bacteria; phylum Chloroflexota; class Anaerolineae; order Anaerolineales; family Villigracilaceae; genus JBJKRF01. The sequence goes on from JBJKRF010000047.1 coordinate 1,763, forward strand.
GACAAATCGAAGAGAGTCGGCTCGCTGTGGTCGGTCTGCGCAGCCAGACTCGGAAAAGCTGTCAGCGAATCAGCCATGGGGCGCCTCTTTCAAAACGTCGACCAGCAGGTCGATCTCTTCCCTGGTATTCATCTCGGTGACGGCGATGAGCATGTGATTCTGGAGCGACGGGTAGGCCTGCCCCAGGTCGTATCCACCCAGGATGCCGTGTTCGAGCAGGTGGGCGTTGATCTCGCTGACGGGTTTGGGACAGCACAGAACGAACTCGTGGAAGAAGGGCTGGTCGAAGCACAAGCGGTAGCCCTCGATCTGACCCAGTTGCTCGGCAGCGTAATGGGCTTTCTGATAGCACAACGTTGCTACCTGCCGCATGCCGCTCTTGCCCAGCACCGACAGGTACGCTGCCGAAGCCAGCGCCAGCAAACTCTGGTTGGTGCAAATGTTCGAGGTGGCCCGCTCGCGTTTGATGTGCTGTTCGCGCGCGGTCAGGGTCAACACATAGGCTTTCTGGCCGCGCGAATCACGCGTCTCGCCCACCAGGCGTCCGGCCATCTTGTGGACGTGTGTTTTGCGGGTGGCGAAGAAACCCAGGTATGGGCCGCCAAACCATAACGGAATGCCCAGCGGCTGCCCCTCGCCGACGACGATATCGGCGCCCATCGCGCCGGGAGTCTTCAGCAGCCCCAGCGCCGTCGGGTTGGCGACCACGCAAACCAGTGCGCCCTGAGCATGGGCCGTCTCGATCAGTTGGCTGTGGTCGAAGATGCGCCCGAAGAAATCGGGGTACTGGACGATGACCAGGGCGGTATCCGCATCGATCAACGGGATCAAAGCGGCGGGGGAGGCGTCTGCGTTGGATTCCATCTCATCGCCCAGCACGTCCAGTTCCATCCCCTGCGTATACGTGCGGACGGTCTCGCGATACTGCGGATGAACGCCGGACGAAACGAGCACCTTGCGGCGTTTGCCCCGGAAGTTGGCGAAGGCCAGGTTGACGGCTTCCGCCGTGGCGGTGGCGCCGTCGTAGTGCGAGGCGTTGGAAACTTCCATGCCGGTCAGGGCGGCGATCAACGACTGGTACTCGAAGATGGCCTGCAACGTGCCTTGCGAAATCTCTGGCTGGTAGGGAGTATAAGCGGTGTAGAACTCGCCGCGGCGGGTGATGTGATCGACGACGGCGGGAATGTAATGGTGGTATGCGCCCGCGCCGAGAAAGGAGACCAACTCGCTGCGCACGTTTTCGTTGCTGTCGGCCATCTCCTGCAAGTGTGCGGCGGCTTCCATCTCGGAGAGCGCCGGGGGAAGGTCGAGAGCGGGGAAACGATAACGCGCCGGGACGTCATCGAACAACGCATCCAGACTCGTGACGCCGACCGTCGCGAGCATCGCGTCCCGCTCTTGTGGGGAATGTGGGATGAACGTCATGGGACTCCTTGAGGGCTGCTCACCAATCGCTGTTCAATGGATAGTTGATCGGTAGCAGTCGTTGATGGCTTAGTGATTGCGGCCCGCGCAATACTGCTCGTAAGCCGCAGCATCCATCAGCCCGGAGGGATCGCCACCCTGAATCTGGATCAACCAACCCTTTTCGTAGGGGTCGCTGTTGAGCGTCTCTGGACTGCTGGTCAGTTCGTTATTGACGGCAGCCACCGTGCCGGTGACCGGCGCATAGACTTCACCGGCCGCCTTGACCGACTCGACCGAGACGATAGCTTGTCCCGTTTCGACAGGGTCGTCGACATCGGTTAGTATTTCGATAAAGACGATGTCGGAAAGCTGGCTTTGGGCGTAGTCGGTCAACCCGGCCTTGCCGGTAGCAGGGTCGAACCATTCGTCGCTCTTGGTATATTTCAGGTTTTGGGGCGTATTCATGAAGGCTCCTCTTTGGGGAAATAGGGATAAACGCAAAAAAGGCGCACGAATTCATCGTGCGCCCTCTGTAGTTTGACCTGAGAGATTCGCCCCGTGTTTCCACGCTGCGGGCTTGCCCCTTCGGTGTTCCTCAAGAGGAACTTTCCAGAGAATGTCAGAACAGGGTCCTTTTGCCTGAGAGTTTCGCCCGCGCGCGCCCGCTACGGACTTGCCCCTTCGGCGCCTCCTTCGATCTGGAGGTCTCTTCCCTGCTCTATCTCCATTGTACTTTCATTCAATAAGGATGAAAAGGACGAATCTCTTTTTTTAGAATTTACCGGAGAATTAGCCTTCCAAAGTGCCGCGCAGCCAATCCCCGATAAGCCAGTACTTGAAGTCCAGGCCTTGCGAGCTATCCACGGCACCAATCACGCCGTAGACCAGCGCTGCCAGTGGCATGACCAGGAAAACCGGCGTCAGGATGCAGGCGAGTGGGATGAGCAGGACTCCGATCAGCACAGCGGATAATATGCCCGTGATGGCCCACATTATACCGATCAAAGCGCCGCCTGCGCCCCACCAGATCAACTGGAACAGAAAAGCCTGCAAAGATTGATATGCGACGTAACGCGAACGGTCGCGGAACACCAGGTAGATAATCAGTGCGGCGATCACGCCTGCAAAGCCGGTTACCAGGTTCAATAATACGCTCAGGTGCGCCAGCATAGCCCAGGTGCGTTCTTCCGAAGCGGAGAGCGGCCGGTGCGCAGGAATAGAAGAAACATCAATTGTCATTCTTGCCTCGTTTTCAATGGCCTTTTAGGGGCCGGATGATCGACACTGATTCTACGAGGCGTATTGTGAAAGGTTGCACTACTAAATGTAGGCTCAATCTGCCCTTGTGTTCCTCGATATCCCCAATAAAAAAAGCCCGCGGGGGCTCCCGCAGGCTGACGAATCCGGGTTGAAATTTAAGCCCAGCCTTGGTTTTTGCAGAAATTGGTGATCACAGGAATGTTGATGTATTTGCCCTGGTAGGCCTGGATGCCCCAATAGATATTCAGCAGGAACCCGAGGATACCGACGCAGGCGCCGATAATGACAAAGCTTAGGATGAAGCTCAAGACCCACAAAATGACGCCCCAGACCAGAGCCTGCATGTTATGTGCCTTGATGAACGGGCGGTCCTTTTTGCCTTCGATCAGCAGAAGGATGATCGGTACGATGGGCGTAAAGATGTACGCCAACAGTGCCCATAGCTTATCATCACTGGTAATTTCAGTATTCATTTGTTGGTCAGTCATGTGTTCATCTCCTCTGAAATGTGAGTATGGTTGATTTTACAATTAATCCGCATAAAAAGCAATCGCCCCTCGAAAGTTGGGTGTGGGCGGAAATTTTGGGGAATTTGTTCAAAGCAGGTCGGCCATGTTTTCGTCGCCATTATTTTGCACCACACAAAATGCAGGCGCTTTGCCAAAAATCGCCGATATTGCCCGGATATGGGGGATAGATTCAAATAATTCAGAGGAAGCACGCCATTTCTGTCTTAGTCAGTATCATCTTGCACATTAACAACATAGTTACATGAGCCAGATACGCTTGGCGAATTCGTTGGGTGACAACCCCGGAATCGCCAGGCCCTGATGTGGGCGGTTGTTATACTCTGG
>JBJKRF010000048.1:0-6395 GCA_046704785.1 Anaerolineales bacterium
AAATCGCCCACGCCGCTGCCTGACCAGAATCCGTCGATCACACCGTCGCTTACACCCACCAAGACGAACACGCCCGTCGCTCCAACGAACACCCCCGTCAGCCCGACCAACACACCGGTTCCCCCAATGGCTACGGCGACCAGCGGCGGCGGTGGCAGCACCTGCAGTCCGGTGACATCCACCATTACGTCGCCCTTCACACAGGACGGCGCCGGCACTTTCTGCTGGCAGACCAGTAGCCTGGGTTCCTACATCAATTCCTGGAACCTGGCCAGCCTGACCGTCAACGGCGTGGATTACACCAACACCTACGCCTTTGTGAGCAACCTGCCTGCCAAGATCAACGGCTACTGGTACATCTCCTACACCGGTAATTACGGCTGGAGCCATTTCGAAGCCAAGTAACCAGCTCATGGAGTGACGTGCAAAAACGCACTCACCCGTAAGAAATAAGGCAGGGCGTTAAGCGCCCTGCCTTATTTCTATTCACCAGGCTTCTCTCATCATCAAACTTGTTCTTCCCACCACCCCTGCAAAGCGGCAAAAGGCAGGGATTGGGTCTGCTCGCCAAAACGCCCGGTGTTCCAGGTGACTACCAGTTCTTTTTTGGCACGAGTCATGCCCACATAGAACAACCGCAGGCGTTCACGCACATAGTCCAGGCGGGCCTCGCGCGTGGCACGACCCTCCTCATACCACTCATACTCACTGGTACCCATCAGGGACTCAAACTGGGCAATCGCCTCGGCCTCCAGATTCAGGCTGTCGCGCACGAACCAGCGCTCGGAAATGTAACGGTCGTTAGGCTGCCCGGAGGGAAAATCGTAGTTATTGACCGACATCAAGTAGACGCGATCCCATTCCAGGCCTTTGGCTTTATGCAACGTGGCGACCACCACCGTTCCTTTGTGCCCGGACGGGTCGAAGGAATCTTCCTGCGAAAACCCCAGGAAACGCCGCTCGTTCCGGGCGATGGTAATCAACTCGGCGGTCAATTCCGGCAGGCGCCATTCGTTGTGCGACTCGTGCGCCTGGCGCAGCACCAGCGCCAGTTTGTGGGCCAACGCCAGGTCGGCAGGTTCGCTGAAAATTTCCTGGCCAAGGGTCAGAATAAGCTGGTCGATGGGCAGTAGGGCCGCCTCCATCCAGCGGCGCAGCACCGGGCGGAAAACGTAGAGTTCGTCCAGCACCGCGTCCGGCTCAGTACCGGAAAGTGTCTCAACAAAGTCACCGCCGGGCTGCGGCGCCAGGAAGGACTCCGGTCGGCGACATTTGCGCAGCAATTCAGAGACGCGTTCGTAGAGCGGACGGCGGTCATCGGCGCGCCAGTCCCGCCGCCAGACCTGATAGGTGCGCGCCAGTCTGGTCGGGTTTTGCGGTTCAGACAGGTACGCCAAAATATGTCCTACGGCCCCGGCGGTGGAGCGCGTCTTGGACGTGGAACGCAGCAATTCGATATACGAGATGCCACGCTTCTTGAGTTCTTCCGTCAGGCGCGCGGCGTGGTCGTTGGTGGCGGTCAACACGGCCACGGTTTCATCCTGGTGATCGGGCAGCCAGCGTTCGAGCGATTCGGCCACCCCGGCGATCTCCTCATCGGACGTGTACTTCTTGCCGATCAAGTGAATACCGGCCGGATCATCCGGGGGATTGGGCTGCGGGTCGTCTGGGGCGGTGGGTTCGATGTGGGGCGGGGTCAGGGCGTCACGCACGGCAGGCAGGGGATGTTCGGCCTGTGTCCAGTCGATCAGGTGGTTGGCCAGCTCGAGCACGGCGGGTTGGCTACGCCCGGAGGTGGGCAGGTCGCGGGCGAGATAACGCTCCCGGAAACGGCGCAACAGCGCCGGGTCGGCAGTGGTGAACGTCTCGTAAACGGCCTGGTTCGGGTCGCCGACACGCACCCAGCCACGTCCCGCGGCATCTGCGGGCCCGGCCAGCTTGTCCAGAATCTGCTCTTGCAGGGCGCTGGAATCCTGGGCCTCGTCCTCCAAAATGTACGGCCAGCGGTAGCGCAGGCGTTCGAGCAGTTCGGGCGAGGCGTCAAGCATGTCACCGGCCAGGCGGATCAGGTCGGTGAAATCCACCGCGCCGCGATATTGCAGGGCGCGCTGGTAGTTCTCGTAGACCTCGCAGCCCATCTCGGCCAGCGACAGGGGCAGGTTGGTCTCGTCCAGCCGGGCGCGCACGTCGCGCGGCGAGAGACGCCGGTTCTTGGCGGTTTCGATAAACGAGCCGGCCACCTGCGTGACCAATCGCGGCCAGTCGTCACGCGTCAGTTTGGCCAGGGTCTGTTCGCTGACATCGGGTTTCAGGAATTCGTTCAGGGAATCGGGATGGGAACGCCCCCAGGCGTTGGCCGCGTCGTCGAGCAGGCTGCGCGCCGTGATTTCGTCCACAATCTCGAAGCGAGTCTCCAGCCCCACGAGGGAGGGATTCTCACGCACGATGTCGTTCGCCAACCCGTGCAGGGTGCGCACGCGATAGCCGAGGTAACCGATCAGGCCGCGCGCGTCAATGAAGGACTTGATGCGCTCGAGGAAGTTGTCCACGGCCGAGTTGACCAGCGTGACGATCAGGACTTCTTGTTCGTCGTCGAGCCTGCCTTCGGCGATCAGTTGGGCAGCCAGGGCCGAGAGCGTGTGGGTTTTTCCGGCGCCGGGCACGGCAGAGATGCCCAGACGCCCGCCGTGGTAGGCGAGGATGTCTCGTTGGTGAGGGCGAGGGGTAAAAGGGAGCAGCATGAAGAACTATTCCTCAACTCGATTTGCAGATATGCTACAATATCATTGTACAAGATTTCCAACGGCCAGCCGGCTTCGGCAAACACAAAAGGCTGGCTTTAGCGTCAAAATGGCTACGCAGGCTAACATATTTCTTAGCCCATCTCAACCCAAATATATCAATCCTGTAAGCCACAAAAGCACGAATCTATTGTACAATGCAGTCATCACATTCTAAGAAAGGAGATGAAACACTATGTTGTTCGCACCCAAGGAACGCGGTCAAGGTTTGGTTGAATATGCCCTCATTCTGGTGTTGGTCGCGGTTGTCGTGATCGCCGTTCTCACCGTGTTGGGCCCGTTGGTTGCCAATGTCTTCAGCACCATCAATTCCAGCCTAGGATGACCTTTGCGTGACAAAGTGTCAGGCTTGCGGCCCGTCGAAATTCGACGGGCCGCAAATTTTTAACGAGACTTCAAGCCTGAAGAACTTTTTGGAAAGCCTTCAACAACATGGCACGCTGCTCGTAGCCCTGTTCACCCAATTCGGACAGCCCCAGGTAGACCCTGCCGCGGCAGCGACGCAACAGCCCGGCGACCAATCGCGCCAGGGTGGCCCGATTGGCAGCGACTTCGTCCGAGTCCAGCCAGGGACGCCCCGCACCTACCGACGGGTCATTCTGCCAGCTGCGTGAAAGGACATAGGGATGGGTCAACGGCTGGTAGACGCGCTCCGACCAGCCCGCAGAGCCAACGTCCAACCAGAACTGGGCCCTCGCCGGACGATTTCCCATCAGGAAGGTGTAGGCCGGGGCCACCAATACGGCCTCGTCCGGGCCACTGCGCCAGGATTCGAGATATTGCGCAGCAATGACGCCTTCCTGCAACATGGCGACGTACTCCCGGCCAAGCACCTGCACGTCCTGGCCGGTCTGCACCGGTTCAAACACCCAACGGAATTTCTGGACCGACTCGATCAGGCTGGCCGTGACACGAGCCGCATCGAGATTGCGGTGAAAACCGAATCCGGGTTGCGAAAGCAGTTCGCCGAAGAGTTTGCGCAGGAAATGATCGAGGGGCAAGGGCGCACCGGCGCGATAGGTCTCAATCCAGGCGCGCAACTCGCTGTAGTGTCCGCCGTGCACGAAGGTGATGCGCTCCTGAACGTCGGGCTTGATCTGCTCGAAAGCAGAGAGTTCCGCCGGGCCGGAATGCGGCAGGCGAACCACGATATCGGCCAGCAATTGGGCACGCACCAGGTCAATGCCGTCGATGACTTGCATCAAGGCATAGGCCACGTCGAACTTCGTGGGGCGCACCTCCCAGGCCGGATGGGCCAGCGCTGCCAGCGTCAGCAGCGCCTGGGTGGCAGGCTCGTCGCGTAGGGAACGCGAGGGGCGGTGTGAACGCCAGGGGATGCCGCGCGCGTCCAGGCGGTTGGTGAGCGAGAAGCGCAGCGAGTCGCTGACGTAAGGGGCCAGCACGACCACTTCAGCCGGAGAAAAGCCTTCGTCGGTGATCAGGCGACCAACCTCGTCGACGACCTGGTCCAGCATTTGGGGAAAGAAACGCGCCTCGGAGAAATCGAGCGGGAACTTGTCGGCGGGGGACTCCGTCAGCGCCAGAGGAGTCAGCGGGGCGTCGGGGGCGATAGCCGTTGCCAGCGCATGAGCCAAGTGTTCCACCTCGGGGCCGACCACAAAGCTTTCGTCCAGGAGCGCTGTCTGTTCGCAGGCGGCAGCCAGCCGTAGCCCGGACTCAGGGTCCGCGCCCAAGAAACGCCGGTAGCCACCGTCGTCATCGTAAAGCAGCAAGATGGACTCGAAATCCGGGAGCCAGTCGAGCAGCAAGTCATGGGTGCGCGGCGGGTCTTCCTCGACGTTGTCGTAGATCAAGTGGCGGTAGGTGCGCGTCAGGTAGGCGCGGACAGCCTCCTGTGGCCACAAAACGTTGGTGAACAATTCCATCTGGAGCGAAAAATCGAGCAGGGAATATTGTAGACAAAACGCGCGGAAGCGTACGGCGCAATCCTGGGCGTCTTCGTAAATGCGACGGCGGACGGCGAAATCTCGCTCGGCGGGGTTGAGCGCGGTCGTCAGGCGCGCAGCGATCTCGGCGACAGGAAAACCGATCAGGGCAGCTTTGTTCAGGTTGTCGAGAATCTGGCTGTACAGGCGGTTGCGCTCCATCGTAACCGACTCGAAATAGCCCTGCTCCAACAAAGGGCGGACAATGGAGGCCATGTAATATTGGGCGGTTTCGATGGTCAGGAAAGTGGGCGCACGCGATGGGTCGGCGAAGCCACCCTCGGCGGCCAGGGGCCAGAACAGGTCGGTCATGCGCCGCGCCAGACCGCCGAGGGTGGCCGGCGTGACCTCACCGCCGGGAGCGAGTGCGCCGCTGCGCAAAGCCTGGATGTACGGTTCCTGGAGCGTGCGCTGCGGGGTCAGGAGCAGGATGCTCCCGGCAGGCGTCCCTGCTTCGAGCAGGTCGAGCATACGCTGCACGCCGAGGGTGGTCTTGCCGCAGCCTGCCGGGCCGCGCAGGAAGAGCGACCCATCCCTGGCCTGTGCGAGCACGTTACGTTGGAGTTTGGTTAATTTCACAGTTCAAGCGTAGCGGAGAGTCGGGCTTTTGTCAATCAGTTGAGATTCTTTTGAAAGAATTTCAACACCCGCTGCCAGGCGTCCTTCGCCGCTTCGGGCCGGTAGACGTGCGGGTCGCTGTCGCGGAAAAAGGCATGGCCGGAATTGGGGTAGATGACCACCTCGTGCTCCACGCCAACCTTGTCGAGCAGTTTGTCAAACGCCTCGATCGTGCCAACCGGAATGGACACATCCTGATCGCCAAACAGGCCCAACACCGGCGATTTGAGGCTGCCCAACCGGTCGAAGATCTGCTGCATCCCGCCGCCGTAAAAGGTGCACAGGGCATCCAACGGACGGCCAATGCCCAGCATCAACGACATGCGTCCCCCAAAACAGAAGCCCACGCTGCCGACCTTGCCGGTGCAATCCGGGAAATTCTTAAGCGCATCGTAGACCTTTTGCAACTCGGCCGGCGCGCCGGGCGCGTACTTTTGTGTCAGCTTCATGGCGGTCTCGTTGTCGCCGGGGCCGGCCAGTTCGCCATGGTACAGGTCCACCGCAAAAGCCAGATAACCGACCCCGGCAAAGCGGTCGGCAATCGATTTGGTCTGGGCGTCGAGTCCGCGCCATTCATGGATGACAACCAGCGCCGGCCAAGGGCCGGGTACTGCTGGTTTTGCCAGGTAGCCGGGGATGGTATTCAATTCGATTATTGCACCCATGATCATATCTCCTGTTTTGACAGCGTAGATTTTGTGCCTATGAATTATTCTACCTCATGGTACGCCACAATAAGAAATCGCCGTGTTATCCACGGCGATTTCCAATAAACAAGTAAAACTTTACCGATGTGTTGGCGGATAAGTTCATCCGCCAACACATCCTAACCTTTCCAGGAACTCACGATATTCAGTGAGTCTTGATGTATTACCTTACGGCAGGGCCGGGTAAGCGTTGGAGACGAGTTGATCGAACTGGGCCTCGAACCAGGCGCCGGAGACCGGTGCGTTTGGCAGGGCGTTCGTCGGCGAATTCTGGTTGAGCGAGTTGCCGCCATAGGTCGGGTCACACATCTGATCAAAGCCTT
>JBJKRF010000049.1:0-4131 GCA_046704785.1 Anaerolineales bacterium
TTGCGTGGCTCGTGTCTCCATGGTAAGCTCCAGCCGGTAAAGTGCAACAAAAAACACACCCGCTGGCTGACGATTTTGTCAACGGTTAGATGGGGTGTGTTCATGGCTTGCTGGGGGTAGTGTAGCATAATCCAGAAAAGTTGTCAACCTTTCTGGATTATGCTAATATAAAAAAAACGGCGGAACGTCGTTTTTTTAGGTAAATCGAATACGATTAGGCAGCAAGACGAGTTTTGGGTTTATAGGGGGTTCCGTCTGAGTTGAACAGCGTTTTTCCTTGCCCGCCCCGCTGCCGATAAATCTCAGCGCAGTACGCAACGTCGGCCTCATCGATCAGCACTTTGTTCCCATCTTTACCTAAGCGTTTGATCACTCCCGCTTTTACCCAATTACTGATCGTTCTCTGCAATACCCCATATTTTCTCGACGCCTTACTGATCCAAATAGGTCTTCCACGCAGGTTGGCAAATAATTTATATTCCGGCAGGTCTTCTTTTTTCAAGGGCAGGCTGTCTTCGGTCACAAGCATCTCTCCATCGGGTAAAGTTCCGCCCTTGATTCTACCAGATTCGATCAACGCACGTACCTGCGCCTCGTCCAGGCGCAATCGCCGGGCCGCTTCAGGGAGAGAAATATAGCGAGGAAGAGTTACCATTATCTTCTCCAAAGGCTCCCGGCCGAGGACTCGAACCTCGAACCTAGCGGTTAACAGCCGCCCGCTCTGCCGATTGAGCTAGCCGGGAATGCGTGCGAGATTATATAGTCAACGCCCCCACCTGTCAAGCAGCTTTTCCGTGATTCCTCATGATGGTGGGGAAATTGGGGGGTGTGGCACTTTGCATCGTACACAGGCCCGTGATGGGGATACAATGGGGCACGAAACCTCCCCAAGGAGCGATTATGTCCTCCGACGTTTTCATCGTCTCGGCCGTGCGTACCGCCATCGGCGTGGGCCGCCCGGCGCGCGCCGACGCGGGCAAACCCGCCGGCGCGCTATATCCCTTCCAGCCGGTCGAACTGGCCGCCGCCGTGCTGCGAGAAGCCCTCTCACGCGCCGCGCTCGATCCCGCCCGTGTGGACGACGTGATCCTGGGCGTAGTCACACCCATCGGCGACCAGGGCGGCAACCTGGCACGCCTGGCTGCCCTCAAAGCCGGTTTCCCCGTCAGTGTGCCGGGCGTCTCCCTCAACCGCATGTGCGGCTCCGGCCAGCAGGCCGTGCATTTCGCGGCCCAGGCTATCCTGGCCAGCGATGCCGAACTCGTCCTGGCCGGCGGCGTCGAGATGATGTCGCACCAACCCCTCGGCGCAGACTATCCTCCCACCTGGCCCGACATAGGCCACGAACTCGTCCACCAGGGCGAGAGCGCCGAACGCATGGCCGAAAAATGGCATCTGTCGCGCGAGACCCTGGACGACTACGCCTACCACAGTCACCTGCGCGCCGCGGCCGCCATCCAGGCCCATTTTTTCGACGGACAGATCCTGCCCCTGACGCTGCCCGATGGTCTGACCTTTGCCCGCGACGAAGGCGTGCGTCTGCGCCCCGAACGCGACAAGCTGGCTGCACTGCGGCCGGTCTTCCGTCAAAACGGCGTAATCACCGCCGGCAACGCCTCCCAGGTCTCCGACGGGGCAGCGGCCCTGTTGCTGGCCTCGCCCGAAGCGGTCGGACGCTACAACCTGTCGCCGCTGGCGCGCCTCGAAACGCGCGTCGTCGTCGGCTCCGACCCTACCCTGATGCTCGACGGTCCCATCCCGGCCACACGTAAAGCCCTCAAAAAGTCCGGATTGAGCCTCGACGACCTGGACGTGATCGAGATCAACGAAGCCTTCGCACCGGTGGTGCTGGCCTGGCAGCAGGAACTCGGCGCAGACCCCGAAAAGGTCAACCCCAACGGGGGGGCCATCGCCCACGGGCATCCGCTGGGCGCAACCGGCGCCATCTTGATGACCAAACTGGTTTACGAACTGGCGCGCCGCAAAGCCCGCTGGGGACTGCAAAGCATGTGTATTGGTCACGGCATGGCCACGGCCACCCTCATCGAGAGGCTATAAGAAGCGGGAACCTGTTCTGTACCCGCGGGCGTAATATGATGCCGTATTTCCCTCCAACGGGTAAAATCAAACTATGCCTGAGAAACCGCGTTCCTTTCGCGTCGAAGCCATCGTCCTGCGTCACGCCGACTGGGGGGAAGCCGACCGCCTGCTGACGCTTTTCACACGCGAACAGGGCAAACTGCGCGTCGTAGCCAAGGGCGCGCGCAAGGTGCTCTCGCGCAAGGCCGGCCACCTGGAGCCGTTCACACGCATCACCCTCCAGTTGGCGCGCGGCCGCGAACTGCCCATCGTCTCCCAGGTTGAGACCCTGGATGCCTACCTGCCCATCCGCGAAGACCTGCTGCGGACGGGCTACGCCGCTTACGCCTTGGAGTTGCTCGACCGCTTCACCTACGACGAGGAGGGTGGTAACTCCTCGTTGTTTCGCCTGCTGGCCGATACGCTGGCGCGCCTGTCCAAAGAGCCCGACGGTTGGCTGGCCGTGCGCTACTACGAAATGCGCCTGCTAGATTTTCTCGGCTTCCACCCCCAACTCTTCACCTGCGCCAACTGCGAGCGCGCGATCCTGCCCGAAGACCAGTTCTTCTCGCCCTCGGCGGGTGGCGTCGTCTGCCCACGTTGCGGCCAGGGATTGCCGGGCGTGTGGCCCATCTCGGTGGAGGCGCTCAAATACCTGCGACACTTCCAGCGCAGCAGCTATGCCGACGCCGCGCGAGCCCGGCCCGCGCCCGATGTCCAGAAAGAGATCGAGGCGATCATGCAGGGCTATTTCACGCACCTGCTCGAACGCGGGCTCAACACCCCCGGCTTTCTCAAGCGGGTCAGACGCTAGGAATCTTGTCTCATTTCATGCGTTTTGCCCAATTGAGCACCAGGAACCAGGACGCCACGAGCACCAAAGGTTTCAAAATCCACCAGAGCATTTTCTGGAACCAGGCCCAACGCAAATTGTAGAGAACCTGCGTAATTAACCAACGCACAGACAGCGTCTGCCCCAACGGACTGCATAACACCCGCCGCCGGTAGCCCCCCAACGTAAAATCTCCACGCCGAAATGCCTCCACAATCTCGTCCGCAGCCACCCGGCCATAACCAAGCGCCATGCTGATGCCCTCCCCAAAGACGGGATCGGCTCCCGCTGCGTCGCCCACCAGCAGCACGCGCGGCGCCGATAGTTTGTTGAACGGGTCGAACCAGCGGAGGGGGTGTCCTTTCAGTTCGTAATCGTCCAGCCGGTAGCCGAAGCGGGCCATCTCTTGGGCCAGCGACTCTTTCAGCGGTGGGCGCGGCAGGTCTGCCAGCACGTTGGTGTCGTAGACGCCCCAACAGCGCATGGGCTGTCCATCCACCTGCGTAGGGAAATCCCAGGTGTAACCGGCAATGCCCTCCGGCACGGGGGAGAAGTCGAAATAAGCCTGGTTCTGCTGGTGGGCATGCCGTGGTTTCCCGTCCGGTGAGGCGTTGATGGGGGTGAGCACCTCCAACACTCGCGCAGTGTAAACCGGTTCGTCTGGCAGGATGCAGCGGCGCGTTACCCCGTTCGAGCCGTCCGCACCGACGACGATGTGCGCTCGCAACGAGCCGGCGTCCGTTTCGACGCTGACGCCCTCGGCGTCGGGCGTCAGCGCTTTGACGGTGATGCCTTCACGGACCTCGATGCCGCGTTCGCGCGCTTTGGTCACCAGCCAGGCGTCGAATTCGTCGCGGCGCACTACGCGCAAGGTATGGCTTTTCGGCGCGCGGATGGTCAGCCCGCGCCCGGCAAAATCGAAGTGCGCGGCCTGCGCGTCCACGTGCGGGATCTCGGTAGCGTCCAGCCCCAGGCGTTGCAGGAGCACTTCGGCGTCGGTCACCAATCCGCCGGCGCACAGCTTGGGGCGGGGATAATGTGCCTTTTCCAGTACCAGGATGCGGGGAGCCAGTTCCGGCGCACGTTGAGCCAGGTGCACCCAATCAAGACGGGGAGCCGTCATGTATCCCGAAAGAAACCGTTTGGGAGTGTTGCCTGGATAAAGTATACTGCCGAACTGACAGGTCGAGAGGCCGTACAACGCATTGGAGACACCCGCT
>JBJKRF010000050.1:0-20618 GCA_046704785.1 Anaerolineales bacterium
TTCTTTTAACCACCAAGGACACGACGAGCACGAAGGAAAAAGCGGGCAAAACCTTGAAATTTCCTCCTTCGTGCACCGTTCTGGCCGTCGTGGTTCAGATTTTCCCGCCATGAACGGGAGAGCCAATCTGCTTCATCCTTCTGATTCTGGGAGAGACTCTTATTGTTATAATTGTGTCTATTGAAGAAGCCCTAAGGCCTGTTCCCATAGTAGACCAAAGCCTTCAAGAGTCTGGAGCCATCGATGCAGTCCGAGGACAAAAACAAGGCAGGTAACTTTTTCGGGAAGGCGCTGCGCGCCATCGTCGATTCGGCACTGGTCCCATTTCTTGCAATCGTCACCGCTATTGTTCTGGGCGGTATCATCATTGCCGTCGTCGGCGGCGATCCCATTGCGGCTTACGTGGGTCTGTTCGAGGGAGCCTTCGGCTCTGTAAATGCCTGGAGCGAAACCGCCGTATGGGCTACGCCCTATATTTTTGCAGGTCTGGCAGTAGCGCTCGGCTTCAAAGGTGGCCTGTTCAACATTGGTGCAGAAGGGCAACTCGCGCTGGGTGCCGTGCTTGCAGCACTGATCGGGTACGCTCTGCCCGAATGGCTCGGTTTCAGCCTGCCCATTTACATTCATTTACCGCTGGCTATTTTGGCGGGCATGCTGATGGGGGCAATTTGGGGCGCGATCCCAGGGGCGCTGAAAGCCTATACGGGTGGACACGAAGTCATCAACACGATCATGATGAATTACATCGCCCTTAATATCACAAGCTTCCTGCTGAACGGTCCCATGAAAGACCCCAACCCACTCAACGTGATCGCGCGCACGCCCGAGATCGCCGTCAGCGCGCGCATCCCACCCATCTTCAGCGGGCTGCGCGTCCACTGGGGGTTTGTGTTAGCGCTGGTTGTCGCCTTTTTGGTCTGGTGGTTATTGTGGAAAACCGCCCTCGGCTTTGAAATCCGCACCGTGGGAGCCAACCCCGACGCCGCCAAATATGCCGGCATCAATGTCAAACGGACGATTATTTTGACGATGGCACTCTCGGGTTTGTTGGCGGGCCTGGCAGGGGCAATCGAAGTCACCGGGCTGAATTATCGCCACGAACTGGGCTTTTCGGTCGGCTATGGGTTTGACTCGATTGCCATTGCCCTGTTGGGAAAATCACATCCCTTGGGCGTTGTTCTGGCTGCGCTGCTGTTCGCCGCCATGCGCAACGGTGCCACCCGTATGCAATTCCTGACCCAGGTTCCGGTTGACATCATCTCCGTTATCCAGGGCTTGATTCTGCTCTTCGTCGCCGCCGACGCGATCGTGCGTTACATCTATCGCATCCGTGCCCAAACCGAACGTGTGGTACTCACCCGCGGTTGGGGCGGCTAGGAGGCCTGATGGACTGGAAACGCTTTAGCTTCATTGCACTGATTATCGTCGTCCTGTTCGGGGTGGTGGTAGCTGTCGGTCACAGCCAAGTTCCACCGCTGATCATCATTAGCAGCATGTTGGCAACAACGATCACCGTCGCCACGCCGTTGACGTTGGGGGCGCTTTCGGGGGTCTTTTGTGAACGTGCGGGCGTGGTCAATATTGGCATTGAAGGCATGATGCTCACCGGGGCTTTCTTCGGCTGGCTGGCCGCCATTTATATGAGTTCAATCCTGGGCGTAGCCGCCCTGCCCAGTTTATTGGTCGGCGTGCTGGCCGCCGTATTAAGCGGCGGCTTGATGGGCTTGCTGCACGCCTGGCTCTCGATCACCTTCAAAGTGGACCAGATCATCGGCGGTACGGTAGTCAATATTCTGGCCGCCGGCATCACCGGGTTCCTCAATCGCCAACTTTTCTTCGGGAAGAACAGCGTCTTCGGCGGGAACGTCCCGCTGGGGCCGGGAGTCCTGCCCACGTTGCACCTGCCGTTGGTCGAACTCTTCAGCAACGTGTGCGCACCCAACTCTTTTTGCATTCAGGTGGTCACCCAGGTCAACAAGGTTCTCGACCAGCCTCCCATCACCATCAGCGCCATTTTGCTGGTCTTCGTCACACATTACGTATTGTTCTACACCCGCTGGGGACTGCGGACCCGGGCCGTCGGCGAGCATCCCCGCGCCGCCGATACGGTAGGAATCAACGTCGAGCGCGTGCGCTACATCAACGTGGTGATCGGTGGCCTGATGGCCGGGTTGGCCGGCGCTTACCTGACGATCGAGTCCGTACCGTCTTTTGAGCCGTTGATGACCAACGGGCGGGGTTTCATCGCACTGGCCGCGATGATTTTCGGCAACTGGACGCCCATCGGCTCCTGGACGGCGGCGCTGGTATTTGGGGCAGCGCAGGCGTTACAGATCAACCTGCAATTCTTCCGCGACTTGATTCCGCCGGGATGGGGTTTCTTGCAACAATCCTACATCGTCGGCCTGGCGCCTTACCTCCTGACCATGTTGATCCTGACCGGCATCGTGGGTAAAACCGTCCCGCCCGCGGCGGATGGTCAGCCGTACGACAAATAGGAACTCATTATGGCAGAGGAAAAGATCGTCCTCGAGGCGAAAGAAATCGTCAAGCAGTTTCCCGGCGTGTTGGCGAACGACCACGTGAATTTTGACCTGCGCCACGGGGAAGTGCACGCCCTTTTAGGGGAAAACGGCGCCGGGAAAACGACGCTGATGAACATCCTCTACGGGTTGTACCAGCCCGATTCGGGCGAGATACAGATCGGCGGGAAACCCTTGAACATCGGTTCCCCAAAAGATGCCATCACACACGGAATCGGTATGGTCCACCAACACTTCATGTTGGTGCCCGTTTTCACCGTCACCGAAAATATTATGCTGGGAGCCGAAACCGAGCATCGCGCCAGGCAGAGCAACTTGCCATTGGTCAAGCTCGACCGCAAAGAAGTGGCGCAAAAAGTGACCGAGCTTTCGCACCGCTATGGTTTGGAAGTGGACGCGAATGCCGTTGTCGGCGATTTACCGGTGGGCGTGCAGCAACGCGTCGAGATCGTCAAAGCACTCTACCGCAATGCCAACATCCTGATCTTGGACGAGCCGACTGCCGTGTTGACACCCCAGGAGGCGGACGACCTGTTCCGCATTATGCGTCAGTTGACCGAACGGGGCGTCTCGATTATTTTCATCACACACAAGCTCAAGGAAGTGTTGGCCGTTGCCAACCGGATCACCGTCATGCGCGCTGGTAAAGTGGTGGGCATGGCGCGACCCGACGAGGTCAACGAGCACCAACTTGCAGCCATGATGGTGGGGCGCGAGGTGATCCTGACCGTCGACAAGAGCCCGGCCAGACCCCAAGGGGAGGTGCTTCAGGTAAAGAGCTTGCATGTGCAAGACCAGCGCGGGCTGGAGGCGGTACGGGGCGTCTCGTTCAGTGTGCGCGCCGGCGAAATCCTGGGAGTCGCGGGGGTGCAGGGCAACGGTCAGACGGAACTGGTGGAAGCGCTGACCGGTCTGCGCCCTACCACCTCCGGGATGGTTGAGATGAGTGGAAAAGATTTGACCCACGCCACCCCGCGCGCTTTTACCGAAACCGGGCTGGCTCACATCCCCGAAGACCGGCAGCGCCACGGATTGGTTTTAAGTTACACGGTTGCCGATAACATGGTGCTCTGTGATTATTACAGGCCTCCGTTCGGGATACACGGCATGCTCCAACAACAGGCGTTGGATGAGAATGCGCGCAAACTGATCGATGAATACGATGTGCGCACACCCTCACCCTACGTTGCAGCGGGGAAACTCTCCGGCGGCAACCAGCAAAAAGTGATCGTGGCACGCGAACTCAGTCGCCCCGTCAAACTGGTGATCGCCAACCAGCCGACGCGCGGCCTGGACGTGGGTTCCATCGAGTACATCCACAAAGAAATCGTCAACATGCGCGACCGTGGCGTTGCAGTATTACTGGTGTCTGCCGAGTTGGACGAGATCATGGCCCTTTCCGATCGCATTGCAGTGATGTATCGTGGCGAAATTGTCACCACGGTAGACGCCCAAAAGGTCACCCGCGAGCAACTTGGCCTGTGGATGGCTGGAGCACACCCGCGGAGAACGCCAGCCTGATAGTCTTCACCACGTGTATCAAGGGGGATTCCAACGCTTACAGACTCACTCTCCGTTTCGCTGCGTTGATTCCAAAGAGCCGTACTATAATCATTAAGAAGACGCCAACTACAACTGGAACCGATCCATAACAGATGGCGTCTTGTTATCATGAAGACTGCGCAGAGCGTGGTATTGGATGTGACCAGGAAGCAAGACTCCGCTGTCTCTGGAGGGGAATAATGAAAAACAATTCAGACCCCGGTTCTGTACCGCCCTTTATTGAACCGCCTTCGGAAAGCCAGGAAAGAGCGCGCCGTATGATGAGCATGGTGACGATGATCGTCGGGCTGGGCGCCTTGACGATTGCCATGCTTGCCGGCGGGAAGTTACTTTTGGAAATTCTGTCGGAGGGCCTGTCGAGCAACCTGAATACGGTTGGGGCCAAATTACTCTGGGTGGCAATTCCTTTTGCCGTGGGTTGGATGGCATCACTCATCAGCATTCGCGGGACAAATAACCTGGTGCTGCCGCTCATTATTCGCTATTATATTGGCCTGACGGTGTTGGGAATTGCCTTACTGTATGCGCGCGTGATCCAAAAGTTATTCCTGGAATCTTTTTCCTCCAGCCATTACCTGCGCTATTCGATTGTATTCGTGGCGGCCTTCTCGGCCCTGATCGGGTTGCACCTGCTCATCGAGGATCACGATTTGCGCCCATTTTCCGTCCCGCTCCTGGCGATGAGTCTGATTCATCTGGTGGTCGCCGTGTCGCATTATGTATTTCTGGACGGCGACCCGGTTTTTGCGATGGGGGATTTGTTTTATTTTCTGTCCATGCTTACGATTGTGATGTTGATGGCATTGCACTTGGGAATACTCAATCCGTTCCGCAACAGCATCGATCAAATTTTTCGGGATAACGAAGAAATCATCCAACCCTGACAAAATTTCCCTCGCGCTTTTACCCGACCTTTCGCTTCCTAAAGGAAAGGGAGCGCATCCTACCCATGCTATAATGAGCCGAATTTTGTCGAATTTATCTTATCCGATGGAGTCGGCCAAGACTCCCTTTCCGTCCCCTCCCAAAGGAGTTGTGATGAAAATCAAAAATAAGTACAGCGAAAAGATTTACTGGCGCGCCTTCAAAGGCGATGATACCGTTTATACAGTTGGGCTGGCTCAGGGTTCCGCAGACCCCGGAGGAGAAGACTCCTGGCGGGACGATTCGTTCCCCAGCATCAAGGTCGAGGTCAAGACGGGTGACATCGTCTTTTCGAAGAAGGTACTGGCGCGGGCCGGACGGACCTTCAATATAACAGACGATCTGGTCGTCGATAAAGAGGGACAACTCGACGTTGCCAAAGTCGAACTCAAACAGGCAGCGCTGGTCTCCGAACGCCGCACCGACGTCCAATTCTTCGACGCCCGCAATTTCAATGAAACCACCACCAGAGAAATTACTTTTTCCATCGAGAATGCATTTTCCGCCTCACGAGGTTTCCAACAGGGGCACGAGCATTCCCAGACCTGGACTGTTGGCGGGAATGTTGGCGGGGAACTTGGAATTAAAGATAAGAAGTCTGGGGGCAGCGCTGCTGTAAACGCAGAGGTTTCCGTTCAGTTTGAAGACAAAGTGGTCGAATCGCTTCAGAATTCGTACTCGGAGCAGGTCTCCAAGGTCTGGAAGCAATCGGTAAGTGATAAGTTCACCTTCCAACCCGGCAAGATTTACGCCATCGAAGTCACCTGGGATGTCGAAATCCAGGAAGGGATGGTCTCGTATTTCGACCAGCAGGCCTCCTACAGCGTCGTCTCCTCGGCCAAAGGCAATCTGACCACCCCTTCGGCTTATTTGTCCGTCGCAGAAATGCCGGATGATCTGAAAAAGAAGTTCGAGGCCTTCCAAAAATAGGTTCCGGAGGGTACGCCCAGCCTCCCACAAATTGACCTCACCCCGCTTAACACCAGGGCGACTCCTTCAAAAGGGTCGCCCTGGATGATTGATACCCCGAAAGCTTGGCTCGCGCGTCAGATCACGCCCAGCTTCTTCCCCACCTTTGCAAAGGCCGCCAGGCCCTGATCGAGATCCTCCTGCGTGTGCGCAGCAGAGAGCATCACGCGGATGCGTGCTTTGCCTTGCGGCACGGTTGGGTAACCGATGGCCGTACCGAAGACTCCCGCTTCGAACAGTTCTCGGCTGAACTGTTGGGCCAGCGGCGCTTCACCTAGCATGACAGGTGTGATGGGCGTCTCGCTCGAACCGGTATCGAAACCAAGCTTCTTCATCTCTGCCTTGAAGTAGCGCCCGTTCTCCCAGAGTTTGTCCACCAGTTCGGTGGACTCCTCCAGCAGGTCGACCGCAGCGATGCAGGCCGCCGCGTCGGGGACGGTAACCGCCGAGGAGAACAAGAAAGGTCGTCCGCGCTGGCGCAGCCATTCGACGATCAGGCTCGATCCGGCGACCACCCCACCGACGACGCCAAACGCTTTCGAAAGCGTGCCCACTTCTACGTCCACTTTGCCGTGCAGGTGGAAATGGTCGACGATGCCGCGTCCGCCCCGGCCCAACACGCCTTCGCCGTGCGCATCATCCACCATCAACAGAATGTCGTACTTTGCGGCGACCTCGTAAATTTTATCCAGTGGAGCGATATCGCCGTCCATACTGAACACGCCGTCGGTGACGATCAACGCGCGCCGGTACTGGCTCAGAGTAGCCTGAACCTGTTCCTCGAGCGATTTCGGATCGTTATGTTCGTAGGCGACGATCTTCGCGCCTGACAACCGGCAACCGTCGATGATGGAGGCGTGGTTCAGGCGATCGGAGAAGATCGCGTCCTCTTTGCCCACCAGGGCCGGGATGGTCGCCAGGTTGGCGGTAAACCCACTTTGGAAGGTGATGGCCGCCTCGACGCCTTTGAAGGCCGCCAGGCGCTTCTCCAACTCGACGTGCAGAGTCATCGTCCCGGCGATGGTGCGCACCGCGGCGGGCCCCACGCCCATTTCGTCCACGGCCTTCCGGGCGGCTGCCACCAATTTGGGATGGTCGGCCAGACCCAGGTAATTGTTCGAGCAGAAATTCAGCACCCGCTTGCCGTCCACCATCAGCCAGGCGCCCTGCGGCGACTCGATGGTGCGGATGCGGTTGTACAGGCCTGCGCTTTGCAGGCTCTCGATTTCCTGAGCAATCCAGTCAGTTTTGGACATCTCCATCTCCTTGCCCGAATTTGTAAAATGATTATAGTATGCCCGCCGTCAATAAGCGACTATTCCGCTCGGATGCGCCAGAAAGCCGCGCGCTCTGGGAACCAGAGCATCAGAACGAGCACCGACATGACGAGATAGACCAACAGGAGTCCAACCGGGTGCGTCATGAATCCGATCAATAAAACGAACGTGAAAACGAGCGGCAGCAGAATCAGGTTCTCGCGTTGAAGCAAGCCGTCGGCCCAAAAGGTGCGCATGACGCCGTAAATCGGAAGGAGCAGAAGCGCCAGGTCATGAAAGTGCAGATGAGGGGAAAGGAACATCGCCAGGATTACGGCAGTTCCCAGATGTTTCTCCTCCAAGCGTCCGCTTTTGAACCAGAGAAAGCATGCAGTCACCAGGCCGACCCCAAAACCGCCCCAACCCGCCAGACGGATGGATTGCTCAGACAAAGCGGGCGCAGAACGCCGCAGCAAGCCGATCAAGTTCACCATGGCCGGCTCGTTGATTTTGTACCCCATCCCGCCTGCGCTAATCAGAAGAATATTGATAAAACCCTGTAGCCCTTTGACACCAACCAGCGCAACGCTGAACAGGGCCAGCACGACCGCTGCGGCGCAGAACCATCCCCACACCTTGCGCCGCTGGAACAGAAACGGGAGCGCCAGGAACACAGCAATCTGCGGGCGAATGGTCGTCAGCGCCAGGCCGCATCCGGCCAGCCGGTCATCGTCCGAGAAGAGTCCGTAAGCCCACAAAACCGCGCCGAAAAGCAGCAGCACCGTATCCTGCCCATCGATGATGCTGATAAATAACGGAAAAAACAGGGCAGTACCGGCAAAGAGGATCGTGCGTTCCCGCCCGGTGGCCGGAGGGAAAAGCCGGGCAGCATACCAGGCAACGAGTCCGCAGAGGAGCGCCAGGAGTACAGACCAGAGCACGAACGCGACCGAATAATCGAAATGGGCAAGCACGGCAAAAACAGGCACCAGGAAGGGCGGATGGACAAAAGGGGCCAGTCCACTTGGCTGAATTTGAAACCCCAAAACACTTTCTTCCACCGCTCTCTGCACCTGCGGGTCGAAGATGTGGCTCAGGTCGCCGTGCAAAGCCATCCGCCCGGCGGTATAGAACGTAATGAAATCGGACCCCGTGCGTTGGGCAGGGTCCTCGAAGGTGCGCACCCACAGAAAGAAATAAATCAACACCAGGGCAACCAAGCCGGCAAGTACAAAGACACGCCTGTAGCTGATCTTCGAATTCTGCATGAGCGCCGCCAAACGGCCTTACCCGGAGTTTTGCTCGTCAGTGGACAGGTCGCCAAGCAACCCCAATTCGGCCAATGCAAGCAGGACTTTGGACTGCGCGCTGGGCTTGACGGCAACCGTCGTCGGGCCGAGGATTTCGCCCAGGAAGCGCGCCGCCTTCGACTTGCGCAGTTCATCCAGGACTTCGGGCCTATTGACCTTTAAAACGACCAGACTCTCCAGCCGGGCTTCGACGCCGTTTAATTCCCAACGTTTGAGCGCTTTCACGAGCGAGGGCGGCACCGGCCCTGCCGCGTATTTCTGCAGCAGCGCCAGCAAATGTTCCACTTTAAGGCCTTGTTCCCCCGCTTTTTTCAGACTCACCGGTGTAACGTGGTAGCGGTACTCCCCTGCCGGCGCGGAGTCCCAGGCGCAGAAACGCGCCACCTGGTAACGCACAGCCCGTGGGGCAAGCCGCTCGACGATTAAACGGCCATCCGAACTGACGGTGAGACGACCCTTTTCTTCCGGCTGGATACGCGGGGGAACCAGCCGGAAAGCCGATGGCAGCGCATCGGCCTGCGGCGCGGCCAGTTCCACCAGACCCAGCCAGGCCATTGGTCCCGTGATGAGATAACGGACCAGCGCGCCGTCCACATCCTCCCAGGATGCGAATCCGCGCAGGAACTGCTCATCCGATTCGCGTTTGATGAACCAGGAATCATAATCCCCGGCCGGGCGTTGGAAATCGGGATATTTCGCCTTGAGGCCGCGGAGAAAGGCCGGCAAGCTCCACCACTGGCCGCTCGGAACGGCGCTCAACAGGTTGAGCAGGAACTCACGGGTGACGCGCGGTTGGGTCTTCCACTCGCCTTCGAAAACCAGGCCCGGCAGTTGGCGCAATTCGTCGAACGTCTCGCTGGCCTGCCAGGCGGTAATCAGCATCTCCAGGGCTTTTTCGCGTGGCGCTTCGAGGAAAGCCCTGACCGGTTCAAGCTGCAGGACATCGCCACGGGGAGAGTGAGCAATCAAACGGCAGGCCAGCAACAGTTCTCGTAAGACCGGTTGTGAAATCGTCAAAGGTGCAGCTACCGGCAGCGTGGCCCAACCCAGGCGTAGCGCGGTGAGCAGGGTGGTCGCATCGTCCAGGATGGAGTCCGATGGGGGCAGTGGAGCGGCCCTTTCGGCGGGCGAGGCGGGCCGTCCCAGCGCTTCGGAGTCCACATCCGGCTCCACCGGGGATTCAGGCGATTCTTCGGTTTGCGCTTCGTCGGGCTGGCTGAGGCCGGTGAAAGCCAGAGCTTCACGCAGGTCGTCGGGGATGAAAGCGAATTCCTGCGAACCGGCAGGCGTCTCGAAAAAGGCCCGCCCCAATAGGGCGCGGTACCATAACATTTCGGCTGCGGACTGGGGATGCAGGTGGGGTTGTAGACGGTCGCGCCGGGCGGCGCCCATCTCGCGCACATCGCCGAACCGACGGGTGAAATTGACCCAGGTTATGCGCCCATTTTCGGCAACCAGGGCATCCAGCGCCGCGCGGCCTTCGGCGGGCAACGCCTCGACGACTTCTTCGAGCAATTCGGCGTCGCACAGGGCCTCGGCCAGCTCCACCGAAGCGGCTACGGCATCGGGCGCGGTCAGCTCGAGGCCCCACTGCGCAGCCACGATGCGCAGAAAACTGAGATCGCTCGCGGGAAGGGAATGGGCAAGGTCAGGCATAGTTGACTCTAAAATTAGCTTCATTGTACCAATGTTGCATCGGCGTGAATCGAACTGGGCTCTCCAAAATTTCCCGTGGCAGAGGCTCGAGATGAGGAGTGTGCGGCGATTGGGAAGCAAATTTCCGCCCCAAACAGGTCGACTTTGCCCAAAATACGGCGAAAATGCTAGTTTTCGAAACTAACAGCTTTCTTTTGCTATGAAGGTGTAATATAATTTTTATACTTTAAGTCATCTGTCGAAAATCTTTTGACGAGCTTCTTCTGCCAACCAACGAGGGAACGTTAACATTTTCGACCGCTTACTTAAAAGGCCAATTCCGCTGCGTGGGAGACCCCGATGTTCAAAACAGAAAATCTATATCAGAATGACCCGAAGTGGAAAGACAAACCCCTGGGAAAATCCAGCGAGACAATTGGAAGTTGGGGGTGTTTGTTAACGTCCGTCACCATGATGCTAAACGGCATGGGCTATAACGAGACCCCCGATAGCGTCAATGACAAAATGAAGGCTGCCGGTGGTTTCCAGGAGGCCTTTTTTATTCCATCCGTAATCCCGTACGTTTTTCCAAATGTTTCATACAAGGGAACACAACCTTGTGAAAGCTCCCCTGCACCGGTCTCGACGATCGATGCGGCTGTGGCCGCCGGAAAGCCGGTCATCCTGGAGGTGGATTGGAGCAAACAAGCCGGCCTCCAGACTCACTTCGTGCTGGTTAAAGAGAAGCAGGGCGATGATTATGTGCTCTACGACCCGTATATGTACCCCGGCGACAGCCCTGACAAAGACGTACTGTTAACCAAACGCTACAAGTACAACGGCGCCACGCTCGCCAAAGAGATTAGTGGAGTGTTGTGGTTCGACGGTTACATCCCCCCTTCGCCGCCTGACCCCATGGAACTGCCCATCCCGGCAGACAACTTCAAACTCTACGTAATCGAAGACGACCTGGCCCTGCGCGCCGACCCGTCGGTTTCAGGGTACCTGTGGGGGCGCATGGCCTTCGGCACCGAACTGGTCAGCCTGGAGACCAAAGCTGTCACCATGACAAAAGTAGGGAAGCAGGATCAGTGGGTCAAAGTTCAGGACCCGAAGGGCACACAAGGCTATACCGCGGCGTGGTACGTGTCTGACAAAAAGGAAACGCAGCCGGCAGACTCGACGGCAACGACAGCGGCATCCGGCTCGACAACCACCGCCAGCAGCACGACACCGGCAGCGGTGCCCGCTGGCGCTCTGCTGCTCGTCCCCACCGACGATGTGGCCTTCCGCGCCCAACCGGTCATTTCAGACAGCACTTTGATCCGCCGCATCCCCGTGACGGAACAACTCATCTGCCTCGAGCCACCCAGCCAGGCGGCGCCCAAGGTTGGGGCGGTCAACCAGTGGCTGAACGTCCGTGATTCCAGCGGGAAAGACGGCTACGTCGCAGCCTGGTACGTCAAATATGCCAGCGGCTCCACCGCACAAGCCCAAACACAGACAGCGACCCCGTCAGAATCAGACAGCGGCCCCGTTAAAATCAAAGCTTCGGCAGAAGGTCTGGCCTTCCGCAAACAACCGGTTGTCAACGATGCGACATTGATCGCACGCGTCTCCATTGGAACAGAATTTACACTGAGCGACCCGGCAGACAAAAGCAAGATCGGCCAAACCAATCAATGGCTGAAGGTAAAAGACGCGTCCGGCACCGAGGGCTACGTCGCCGCCTGGTTTGTCACACTCTAAGCCGGGCTTGCGAAAGAGGACGGATAGAGCCCAATTATGGCAGAAACGCAGGCCCAAAACGGCAGTGTATTTATCTCTTATTCCCGCAAGGATAAAGAGTTCGTACACAAACTCCACGACAGCCTGGTAGCAAAGGATGTTAAAGTATGGGTGGACTGGGAGGGGATTCCGTTAAGCGCCGACTGGATGGCAGAGATCAGCAGCGCTGTCGAAGGCAGCGATGCGTTTCTGGTCATTCTCAGTCCTGATTGGTTGGCGTCCAAAGTCTGTGGGGAAGAATTACAACTGGGCCTTGACCGCAACAAGAAACTCATCCCGGTCCTGTACCGCGAGCCGAAAAAAGGCACGCCCATGCCAGAGAAGGTGGCTGCCACGAACTGGGTCTACATGCGTGAGCAGGACGACTTTGACGCCACCCTTCCCAAACTGATCGACGCCATCAATACCGACCTGGGGTGGGTGCGTCAACACACCCGCATCTTGCAGCGTGCGACAGAGTGGAACAACCAGAAACGGAATCCCAGCTTCCTTTTACGCGGCACTGATCTGGACGAAGGCGAAAAATGGATGAGCGAATCGACACAACATCCAGGCCGGCAGGTGCTGCCGTTACAGGCTGAGTACATTCGCACCAGTCGGAAAGAAGCCATCAAACGCCAACGCACCTTGCTGGTGGGCGTCTCGCTCGCGATGATCATCAGCCTGTTCCTGGCCGTCGTTGCGCTCTTCCAATGGCAGGCCGCCAACGCCAACGAAAAACTCGCCAATGCCAACGCAAAGCTTGCCAACAACAACGCGGCCACTGCGGTCGCCAATGAACACATTGCCGCAACCCAGGAGTCGATTGCGCAAGCCAACGAAAAACTCGCCAAGCAAAACGAGACGATTGCCAAGGCGCAACGCAATTCTGCCGAGGCGCAACTCTACCAAACCAAAGCCGGCGGTTTGAACACCAGCACGTTACTGGCCGTCGATTCATGGAACACCTTGCCATCCTTCCAATCGGAAGAACTCATTCGGGAGGGGATCAGCCTGCTGCCAAAGCCCATTGCCAAAATGTCGCAGGGCGACTTCATCTCGACCATCCGCTTCAGCCCCGACGGTTCACGCTTCGCCACCTCCAGTTCTGCCGGGAGCGCCTGCGTGTGGGATACCAAAGACGGCCACCAACAATACTGCGTCAAACATGATGCGGCCGTTTATGATGCCGTTTTTACACGCGACGGGAAGGAACTCATCACAGGCGGGCAGGACGGCAGCGTCCGCTTCTGGAATGCCTACGACGGCACGCTGATCAAACAACTGGATTTCGGCGCGACCATCTGGGGACTGAGTGTCAGCCCCAATGGTAAGTGGCTGGCGATTGCCCGCGATGACGATACCATGACCGCCATCAATCTGCTCGAACCGAAGGCCAGCGAGATCGATGTCAAAGAACCCAGCCCGGTCTACGTTTTGAAATTCTCTCCCGATAGCTACTGGCTCGCCATGGGAACCAAATCTGGACAAGTGGAGATCTGGTACGCCGGCAGTATGTACAACAACGCCGGGCCGCGACATACGGACGAAGTGCTGGCGTTGGCCTTCAGCCCCGACAGCAAATTGCTGCTATCCGCCGGGGCAGATAGCAGCATACGTATGGCAAAAACCGCATCCGGTATCGAACAGAACATCTTCCACCAGGGCGATTGGGTGGAAGATGTAACCTTCAGTCCCGATGGCAGTTGGTTTGCAGGAGCTTCTGACGATGACCGCATCTGGATCTGGGACACGAAAACCGGCGACACCAAGATGCGCCTGACCCAGGATGGCTTCGTCCAGAAAGTCAAAATCAGCCCCAACGGGCAGTGGATTGCCTCCACAGGCTTCGACCAGACCGTCCGCATCTGGGATGCGAATACGGGGAGCCAGATGATGCAGGCCACCTTAGACGGAATCGGCTCGGCGCTGGCATTCACACCCGATGGCAACAGCCTGATCGTCGGTGACCGCAAAGGAAACGTGAGCATCTGGGACATCAGTTCGCTATCCAGCCGCATCGGCTACATCGAATTTCCCGAATTCGTGCACGAAGTTGAAGTTGCTCCCTCGGGCAAATGGCTGGTTGCCAACACAGACAGCCGGGATGTGTGGATGCTGCCGACCGATCAGTTGCTCACCACCAGTTCAGGAACGAGCGGCCAGGCGATCATCAAAGCCGATGACCTGACCTATAACATGGAAATCAGCCCCGATTCGAATTGGGTGGCTGTCGTCGAACGTTACACCAAGGCCGTCTTATATAATTTCAAGAAACAAACGGTGACTTCATTCGACCATGGCGCGACGCTTTCGGACATCGGTTTCAGCCCGGACAGCCAACAACTCGCAACGGCCGGCCAGGACGGGATGGTCATCGTTTGGGGCTTGCAAACCGGCTCACGCCAGTTCACCCTGAAAAATTCGTCTGCCACGTATTCAGTGGCCTTTAGTGCCGACGGCAGCAAACTGGCGGTTGGCCTGTCTGGCAAAATCGCAATCTGGGACGTTGAGAAGCAAACCCAGATAGCCACATTAACACAGCAAGGCAACGTTACCTGTCTGGTCTTCAGCCAAGATGGCGCCTGGCTGGCCAGCGGTTCCACCAATGGGATCATCGATCTTTGGAACGCCAAAGACCTGCTTTCTACCAAACCGATCTACAGCATGGAACAAAATGGGAACGTGCTGAAACTGGCCTTCAGCCCCGACAAACCCTGGTTGGTATCGGGCGGCGGTGACAATTACGCCCGCATCTGGGATCTGACCACAGGAAGCGAAATTGGTCGCATCCCACACTCCGACCCCGTCACCGGCCTGACCTTCACGACCGACGGAAAACAACTCATTACTGCTTCACGAAAAATCGTTCAGATCTGGAACGTCGCCGCCATCCCGCTCGTTCCACGGGCGAATCTGGTGGAAATCGCCTGCTCGCGCCTGACCACCAACTTAAGTGAAACGGCATGGAAGGCCCTGTTCCCGAACGAGACTTATCACACCATTTGCCCTGATTTGCCACCCGGTTGAGATAAGCCAGTAAGTAATCATCCATTAACGATTCACCAGCAACCATTATTCTTGCAATTCGGAGGGAGCACCGATGGAAGCCGAAAACAAAACACCTATTCTCGAAGTCGCCTGGACGCGCTACGCCCACTTCGACGCCGCCTCGAACGAACGCTCGCGCGGCAACAATCGCCTGCGCAAGTGGGTTGCCATCCTGGGCGTCCTGGCAACCCTGTTCGCCCTTTTGACCGAGGTTTACCCGCAGAGTTTCCCCGCCACACCAGGGGTAGTGCTCAAGGTCTTATTGATTTCGACTCCTATCGTGAGTTCCGTCCTGGCAGCTTTTATCAACAAATTCTATGGCAGTGGAGACTGGCTGGTAATGCGTGCCGGGGCCGAGCAAATTCTGAAAGAGATCTTTACCTACCGCACCATTCTGCAGAAATCGTCGGGGCGCGGCTCGTGGCTTGAAAGCCGCCTGACCGACATCCAGCACCAGATCTTCAGCGGGCTGGGCGGCGAGATGGTGTTGAAGCCTTATAAGGGCCCATTGCCACCCTACGACGACCCCAACGACCCCACGGACGACGCCGGATTCAGCGACCTGACCGGCGAGCAGTATTTCAAATTCCGGGTGGAGAGTCAGTTGGCCTGGCACCTGAACAAAGTCAACCAATTCCAATCCGAGCGAACGCGCTTACAGATATTCATCCTGGTAGCTGGCGGCGCCGGTTCCTTATTGGCCGCGCTCGGTGGGCCTTTTAGTTTGTGGGTGGCCCTGACGGCTTCCCTGACCACAGCCCTGATCGGCTGGCAGGAACTTCGCAACCTGGATTACACGCTCAAGAATTATAGCAAAGTAGTCGTGGAACTGATGGCCATTTACGACCATTGGGAGAACCTCGACGCCAACGGGCGCACCGACGCCGAATTCTACGCCATGGTACGCAACACCGAGGACTTGCTCTGGACTCAGAACGTCGAATACATCAAAGCCATGCAGTCCGCTTTGAGCAAAGTTGGAAAGGCCGACGACTCGTTGGTCGAAGACGCCATCAACAAATCGATCGATGAAGACGCGCGCTTCAAACAGTCACTCAAGGACGCTGCAGCCCAGGAAATTACCAACGCACGACAGGTTGCCGAACAAAGCCTGACGGAGGACTCCAAGAAAAACATCGCCTCCCTGACCGACGAAATCTCATCTCCCATCGTCCAGGCCGAACTCGCCGCAATGGAGAAGGTAGCCGCACAAGTCGTACAGGCTGTGGCGAACGGCTCCACGCTGGCCTCTACGCTCCAGTCGATTGCTGCCGATTTCGCCGGAGTTGACCTCAATGGGAACACCTCTGCGAAAGTGCTCAACAGTTTGCTTTCACGCTACCCCGCGACGCAGGAGCCTAAGGGATAGGAGTCGGGAATGGGTATTTTCAAAAAAATTCTCGGTGGGCCCGAGCCGCCGGCAGAAAAACCGACGCCGGGGACTTCCACAGAAGCAACCCAAACTCTTTTACAGGCAAAGCAAGCCAACGAAACGACTTCTCAACAGAAAAAATCCGAAGCCGCTTCCACCACGGCGCAGACTTCCTCCTCTGCGACTCCCGTACCCCATCCGGAGGCCAAGCCCATGTCCAAATCTCTACGACCCGAAATGCGTCCGCACGCCTTTGTGGTAATGCCCTTCGGCAAGAAAAAGGGCTCAGACGGTTCACCTTACGACTTCAACGCCATCTACACCGACCTGATCAAACCCACCCTGGAGTCGGCCGGCTTCGAAGCGTTCCGCGCCGACGAGTCCACCACCAGCGGCGACATCCTGACCGATATGTTCCAGGAATTGTTGCTGGCCGACCTGGTTCTGTGCGATATGAGCATCGACAACGCCAACGCCTTCTACGAACTGGGTATTCGCCACGCCTTCCGCAAACGCGGCATCGTCCACATTCAAGCCGGGCGCGCTTACATGCCCTTCGACGTGTTCAACGTGCGCACCATCCCTTACCACGTTACGTCAGACGGCGTGCCGGACCCGGACACTCTCGAGAAGGACAAACAGACGATTGCGCGCGTCTGCCGGGATACCTGGTCTTCCGACCCAGACGCCATCCACAGCCCCATCTTCAACCTGCTGACCGGGCTGATCGAACCCGATCGTAAGACTCTGCGCACGCCGCTGGCTACCGGTTTCTGGCGCGAATACCGCGAATGGCAACAGCGCATGACCGTTGCGCAGCGCCAACGCCATATTGGCGACATTCTGCTGCTCACCGAAGAGATTACGAACCCGCTCATCAAAGAGGAAGCCGTTGGTGAAGCCGGCAAGGCGCTGGCAAACATGGGGCGCAACGAGTTGGCCCTGCAACTGTACCGCAAAGGGCTGGAAATCAACCCGCGCAATCTGACATTTCGCCGTCAGGAGGCCTTTCATCTGAATCGCCTGGGCCGCGTCGACGAAGCGATCGTCAAGCTCGAGGCGATCTTGACGAACTTTCCCAACGACACAGAAGCAATTGCCTACGTGGGCCGCATTTATAAAGAAATATGGATCCAGTCGTGGAAATGGGTCAAGGACAAAGACAAACGCCTGAAAACTGCCTTCGAGTCGTATCACTGGGCCATTAAGGGCTTTCAGACTTATCTCAAGGGCTACTATTACGATCTAAATCAGTACTATCCGGGTGTGAACGCTCTGACGCTGGGAATCATGATCACTCATTTGGCCGATCAATACGACGACCCAAAGGATCCTGACCCCGACATCACAGAGGTGCGTGAACTGTTGAGCGAGTTGCACAATGCCCTGCTCTTCGCCCTTGGTTCCAAAGCTACCGACGAAAAAGCCGACTACTGGACCCTGGTCTCGTTGGCCGAACTCCAGGTATTGACGGCGGAGAGCACCACGGCAGTTGCCCGCGCCTATCGCAAAGCACTGACCTCCACGCGTGGTAACATGTTCTTCCTGGAATCGTCACTCCAACAGCTAGAAATGCTGCATTCGCTCGACATACGCACAACATTCGTCGAGACCGGCATCCGCATCATCCACGAAGAGATCCGTCGTTCCCAACAACAAGATGAGACGGTAGAAGAGCAAATCTCGCAGCACAAAGAGTCAGAAAAAGAGCCGGAAGGCAACGCTTTCCTGTTCGCCGGATATATGATCGACTATCCTGGCAAAGAAGACGATCACTTTCCGCCGGAAAAAGAATCCGCCGTACGGCTGGCAATTCGTGAAACGCTGGAAAAATGTGGCGGCGGCCCGGAAGACGTGGCCTTCACCCCCGGAGTGGCCTGCGGAAGCGAACTCATCTTCATCGAATGTTGCGTCGAAAAAGGAATTCCCGTTCGGGCGTATATGCCCGTCCCGGAAGCAAACTACGTCAGCGCCTTCGTCAGCCCGGGCGGAGACGCCTGGACAGAACGTTTCTACCGTATGCGCAACCATCCGCTGGTCGAGGAATTTTACCAACCCGACCACGTCGGCGACCCACGTCCTAACGATGACGTCAACGAACGCAACAACCGCTGGGCGCTCTACTCCTCCCTCGAACGCGGTGTGGACAAGGTGCGCCTGATCGCATTGTGGGACGGAAAGGGAGAATCCCCAAAAGATCTGGATGGATACCTGGTGAAACACATGGTGGATTTGATGCGTGTTGTGGGGGGGCAGGTGGAGCACATCAACTCGTTGAAGCTCTTCTCTGAAGTGCAGCCGATAAGCACAGATGAGGGAACCCAACAGCCAAAAAAGCACGCGAAAGCACGCGAGAGTAATTCTGCAACAACCGCCCAGTAAATTCGAGTGGCATCCTTATGATAATCGAGTAGGGAGCAGCGGCTAACCGCCCCCTCTCACACCACCGGACATGCGGGACCGCATCCGGCGGTTCAACAAGAATAATGCAGTATGGTATATCGTTGTGCAATGCTTTCAAGCCCTGTGCTGCGCCAAAAGGCGTTGTTCAGGGCTTCGTTTATCACAGGTGTTAGGGACATGTGCCAAGGGCTGGTTCCAATTGCCCCAAGTGCGGCTCGTTGCGCTGGTACTCCAAGCTTCACCAGTTCCCGATATCGTGTTGTTCCCCGTTTCCAGCGTTTCCAGACCATCTGTCTCAGCCTTCGCCTTATCCATTCGTCCAGTTCCTTGTACACGCTCGGTGTATCCGTCAACCGGTAGTATCCTATCCAGCCAATTGTGTACTGGTTCACATCGTTCACAATGTCTTCCAGCTTGCCTGATCGGGTACGTTTGGTCAGGTGGCGTATCTTCTCCATGAAGCGTTCCTTTGTCCGGTTCGCCAAACGAAGCAGAATTTCCCCATGGCGTTTGTAGAAACTGTATCCCAGGAATTTCACCCGCGAAGCGCGTTCCACCTTGCTCTTCTTTGGGTTCACTTTCAGCTTCAACTTCTTTTCCAGAAACCCTTTCACGCTTTCCATCACCCGTTCCCCGGCGCTTTGCGTTTTGACATGGATGTTGCAGTCGTCCGCGTAGCGTACAAACTTATGCCCACGCTTCTCCAACTCCCTATCCAGATCGTTTAGCATGATGTTCGAGAGCAACGGCGTCATAGGCCCACCTTGCGGTGTGCCTGCTTCCGTCTCCATCACCACTCCATTCAACATCACGCCACTCTCCAGATACGCGCGGATCAGCTTCAACACGCGTTTGTCTTTCACCACCCGTGCCACTCTTGCCATGAGCATGTCGTGGTTTACCCTGTCGAAAAACTTCTCCAGGTCTATGTCCACTACCCAGTCGTAGCCTTCTCGGATGTACTCCTGGGATTTCTGCACGGCTTGGTGCGCACTCCGTCCGGGTCGAAACCCGTAACTGTATGGCGAAAACTCTCCTTCGAACATCGGACTTATCGCCTGTGCGATGGCTTGTTGGATCAACCGATCTTGCACTGTTGGTATCCCCAACTGCCTCACCCCACCATCTGGCTTGGGTATCTCTACCCGCCTGACCGGGCTTGGCCGATACTTCCCGCTTTCAAGAGTTTCACGCACTTCCAACCAGTGCGCTTTCAGGTGGCCGCGCAGCTCTTTTACCCCCATCCCGTCTATCCCTGCTGCTCCTTTGTTGCTCTCTACTCGCTTCAACGCGCTCAGCATGTTCCCCCGTTCAAATATCGCTTCCCACGTCGCTTTCGACGGACTCAACCCATCGCCTGCATCGGATTTTCCATTGTCTCGTGCCGGGAATGGCTCGGCGCTCTGTGCAATCCCCGCAGGCTTCACCTGCTTCGCTTGCTCAGTCGTCTCCCTATCCGGAAGTTTCTGCCTTCCTCGTTCATCCCTCGAACTGCTCACTGTACTCATCCTCTTGTTGTTCAGCCCTTCCCGATATTCTCGGTACTACGGCCTCGGCTGTCCCCTGCCATCTCAATCTGCCTTCGCAAGCAGGTTTGCCTTCCAGCATGATGACAGGTCTCCCCAGGTAAGAACGTTAACTTTCCCTGCGCACTTGCCTAATTTACCGCTTTGGCTCTTGATTGCTGCGGGCTTCGTTATCTTTGGCTAACTCGCCCAGCCTCACGGCCTCTTATCAGGTTCGTGTTCCTCAAGTCGCAAGTTTGCCTCCAGCTTCCTCCAGACCTTGCCTCGCGACAACGCCCTTGCTCTTGGCTAATGGTTGG
>JBJKRF010000051.1:0-15609 GCA_046704785.1 Anaerolineales bacterium
CTTAAGAAATTTGCTCCGTTGTGAGGCTAATCGGCCTTTCCGTCGATTTTATGGGGAAAAGTCGAAAAAACTTGGCGTCTTGGCGGCTTTGCGTTAAATTCACTGGTTCCAAATTTGGAATTGCTGCTTTTTCTCAACGCCTTCGAGTAGAAGCATACCTTGGAGACTTGAATTCTTTGCATTTTGAGCGGAATACGATCAATTGGAATATCTATGTCGATGGCGCTTCGCGGTACTGCGTAACCGGTACGGCGATCCCTGCTACCAGCCAGAAGATTTCGCCTGCTGCGGCAGCGACCCGCTGGTTGGCGCGACCAAGCAGATCGCGGTAGAGACGCCCCAGCGGGTAGGCTGGGACAACGCCCAGGCCGACTTCGTTCGAGACGACGACCCAGGTGGCGTGACTCTTTCGAATCGTTGCCAACAGAGCTGTCATCTCGTCCTCGACCCGAAAAGCGGCGCTGTTTTCATCGATCCTGTCCTCGCCGTCTTGTAAGAGCAGGTTGCTTACCAGCAGGGTCAGACAGTCCAGTAAGATCAGGTTAACCTGTAGCGGGTCGGCGCTCAGGGCTGTGGCAATGCCTTGTGGAATTTCGCGCGTTATCCACCCGGCAGGACGTGCCTCCCGGTGCTTGCGGATACGGGTTGCCATTTCGTCGTCTCCGGGATGGGCGGTGGCGATCACGGCCACCAGCCCCTCCTGTTTTTCGGCTAGATGTTGGGCGTAACTGCTTTTGCCGCTGCGCGCTCCTCCTAAAATGAAGATCAATTTTCCCATATTGTTCGATCCTTTCTTGTCCGATGTCGCTCCAACGGTGTCAACCCGGGTTTTTGCGAGGATATATTTCCTCGTCCAGGTGGCAGGTATCGTTCAGGGTATCCAGAATTGCCCCGGCAGGCCAGAAGCTCAGGCGGGAAATCGAGGCGGTGGACAGGTGAAATTGCCAGTACATTTGGGCGGGAAGTCCCAGCGCCAAGCAAAGGAGCACCTGGAGTGGGCCACCATGTGCGACTACCAGGACGTTCTCATCCACATGACGGGCGCGCATTTCGTCCAATGATGATTGGACCCGTCTGACGAGTTGCTTGAGCATTTCGCCGCCGGGTGGGGCGCTTCCTTCTCGATGCGTTTCCCAGTGTGAAAGTGCCGTGGGGTTTCGCTGACGGATTTCCTCGTAGGTCAATCCTTCCCAGTCTCCGAAGTTGATTTCGCGTAAACGCGCGTCGGAACGTACGGCGGCTTTCTGACGTGCAGCGATGGCCTGGGCGGTTTCCTGCGCCCGACGCAAGTCGCTGGCATAAATGGCTTGTGCAAGTTCAGACGATAAGCAGGCCGCCAGTGCCTGAGCTTGTTGCAGGCCCTTTGCGCTCAAAGGGACGTCGCTGTGCCCTTGCAGACGTCGGGAGAGATTCCATTCGGTTATCCCGTGTCGGACAAGCGTTAATTTCATCATCGAGAATCCTCATCAATCTAATCTGTTGTTAGTGCAGGCCGCAAAAGACCAGTAGGACGATCACTTCCGTCAATTCGTTCAACGCGCCGTAAATATCACCCGTCAGGCCGGGAATACGTCGGAGCGTAAACCGGACGATGGCAATTGCAAGCAGCGCTGCTGCGGCGACTGCCAGCAGGCCACGCGAACCGGCAGCGAGCCAGGCCACGACCCCGGCCGTTAAACTTGCCAGCGCTGCCTGCGGCCAGCCGGCCTGTGCTTTCAAGCTTTTGCCCAGGCCTTGCGGGCGCGCGTAGGGAAACAGCACCACGGCCAACGACATGCTCCAGCGCCCCAGGACGGGTGCGAGCAGCAGGGCGGGAGTCGCCTGCTGGACCGTCAGCGCCATCAGCGCAGCGAACTTGACCAGGAGTAGTAACAAGCCGCCGCTGAAGGCAAAAGCCCCGATGCGATGGTCGTGCATGATTTTCAGACGCTGGTCGGGGGTCGAGCCACCCAACAGACCATCGCAGGCGTCCAGAAAGCCGTCGAGATGTAGCGCCCCGCTCGACACGACCCACAGGACCAGTAGCAGCACTGCGCTCACCGGTTGAGGGAAGAACCAACCTAGTAAGCGGGCACTGCCCGCCAACAGCAATCCAATCGACAGCCCAACCAGCGGGTAATAGCTTACGGCACGCGCCATCTCAGCCTCGTTAAACGCGCGCCGAATCAGAGGCGGCATCAGCGTCAGAAACTGCAGGGCAGCCAGAAAATCGACGAAGGGTCGTGCGGGCGCATCCGCATCCGGGGCGTTCACACGCTGTCCTTCCCGGATACGCCTGCCTCGCCAAAGGTCGACATTTCGCCGAGCAGTCGGCAGGCGGCTTCGACCAGGGGCAAGGCCAGTACGGCGCCGCTGCCTTCACCGAGGCGTAGTTCCAGGTCCAGCAAGGGTTCCAGGCCCAACCAGGCGAGCATGCGCCCGTGGCCGCATTCCTGCGAGCGGTGAGCCGCGATCAGGTAGGGGCGCAGAGCCGGGGCCAGTT
Source organism: Anaerolineales bacterium (assembly GCA_046704785.1). GTDB lineage: Bacteria > Chloroflexota > Anaerolineae > Anaerolineales > Villigracilaceae > JBJKRF01. The sequence continues at coordinate 2,483 of JBJKRF010000051.1, forward strand.
GCACAGCGACCAACGCCGCGGCGGTGGAGATAAAGCCGTCCACCAGTACCGGACGCTGCTGAGCGGCAGCGGCCAGCATCGCGCCGGCCAAACCGCCGATTTCGAAGCCACCGACTTTTGCCAGCACATCCAGTCCGTCTTTTGGATCGGGGCGATTCAGGACCAAAGCCTGTTCGACCGCCCGAATCTTCCGCTGCAAACCGGCCTCGTCCACGCCTGTGCCGCGCCCGACGATCTCCGCCGCAGGTTGCCCCAGGATCGAGACGGCAATGGCCGCCGACGGTGTGGTGTTGCCAATGCCCATGTCGCCGATGGCGAGCAGGTCTAGCCCGTGTGTGATTTCGGCCTCGACCACTTCGGCGCCCGCCAGGATGGCGTGGACGGCCTGTTCGCGGCTCATGGCTGCCTGGCTGGTGAGGTTGCCCGTGCCGTAGCCGATCTTTTTGACGACCAGCCCGGGGTGGGGCGGCAGGTCGACGGCGACGCCCATATCGACCACCGTTACGCGCGCGTCCATCTGTCTCGCCAGAACGTTGATGGCCGCCCCGCCGTGCAGGAAGTTCGCCACCATCTGCGCGGTCACTTCGCTTGGGTAGGCGCTGACGCCCTCAGCAGCGACGCCGTGGTCGCCGGCCATCACGATGACGGCTTTGTGCCGCACCTGTGGAGTGGCCTGCCGGCGGATGCCGGCCATCTGGATGGATAACGCTTCCAGGCGTCCCAGGCTGCCGGGCGGCTTGGTCAGTGTATCCTGGCGCTCGCGCGCTGCTTGCATGGCAAGTTCGTCGAGTGGTTGAATCTGATGAATCAGTGTGTCGATTGACATTCAAATCCTCCGTAAAAATTTATGGCTCTCCCGTTCATGGCGGGAAAATCTGAACCACAACGGCCAGAACGGGGCACGAAGAGGAGATTTCAAGATTTTGCCCTCTTTTTCCTTCGTGCTCGTCGTGTCCTTGGTGGTTAAAAGAATGGTTTCCCGTTAAAAACGGCTGAGCCAAATTTATTTGCTTGAAAAAGGGGACGGCTTGTTCGTTGCTCTCAGAACTCGATGCCCGGTTGAGCCTTGATGCCCCTTTCATAGGGATGTTTGACCATCTTCATTTCGGTGACCAGATCGGCATAATCGATCAGTTCGGTGGGGGCGTAGCGCCCGGTGATGATCAGGTGTAATCCTTGCGGGCGGTTAGCGTGTAGCCAATTTATCACTTCTTGAGTCTTTAGCCAGCCGTAGTGCAAGGGATAAGTAAACTCATCGAGCAAAACCAGGTCGTATTTCTCGCTGGTGATTTTTTCCTGGGCCAATTCCCAGCCGTGCAGGGCGCGGGCAGTCGTTTCGTCCATGTCTTTGGAAAGCCAGGTGAAGCCGTCTCCGGTTTTGTGCCACTCGATGCCCAGCTTCTTTGCCGCCTTGATCTCTCCCCATTGGCCGGTCTCGGACTTGATAAATTGGACGACACAGAGACGGAAGCCGCGTCCCCAAGCGCGCAGGAGCATTCCCAGGGCGGCGGTGGTTTTGCCTTTGCCATCCCCAGTATGGACGATGGTCAGGCCGGTGCGGGAGGAAGAATTCATAGCATAGAGTCTCTATCGAAAAATTCTTTTAGGATCAGGTTTTGAATCTGTTCAAGTCCTTTCAAGACGGCTGGCCCTGGCTGCAGGAGGAAGGCTGATTTGATCTCATAGACGCGTTGATCCCGGACTGCAGTGATCTGGTCCCAACCAGGTCGTTGCAAGATACTTGAAATATTGACCTTTTTGCCACACCACGAAGCGATGATCAGATCTGGATTGCGTCGCAGGACCTCATCGGCAGGGACGATGCGGTCGGATGCCTTGTGCCCTTTTATTTCTGGAAAAAGTTCCTGCCCGCCGGCAATCTCGATCAGCTCGCCCACCCAACCGATACCGCTAATCAACGGATTGTGCCATTCCTCGAAGTAAACCGTAGGACGCTGTCGCAAGTGCGCTGCGCGGGTCTGTGTTTGCTCAAAGGTACGTTGCATCTCGCCAATGAGCGCCTGCGCAGCGCCCGCAGCCCCAGCCAGGGAGCCGAGCATCAAAATGGATTCCAGGATGCCTTTCAGCGTGCGCTGGTTCATCGTGAAAACGGTGAAACCCTCTCGGACCAGATCATGGGTGATCTGAGCCTGCAAGTCAGAGAAGGCCACGACCAGGTCCGGTTTGAGTTCTTTGATCTTTTCGATGTTGATACTGGTGTAACTGCCGATTTTGACCTTCCGGCGCGCTTCGGGTGGCTCAGTGGTGAAGCCAGAGATGCCGACGATCCGCTCGCCCAGGCCCAGTCGATACAGAATATCCACGCTTTCGGTGGTCGTGCAGACGATACGCATCGGGTATTGAATCTGTTTCCAGTTCATCTCATATGCCTCCATGCTGCTTTCTTCAATTAGCCTCCTCCTATGATTTTCCCAAGCAGTTCCATGTTCAGTACCGATTCCACCGAGTCAGCCAGAGCATCCAATGAGCCGTCGAGTGTAGGTGTAAGCTCTCCACCACCCTGCCATCCCAGTGAAACGAAATTGCCAGGGCAACCCAAACTGGCCGGTTGTGTCGCCCGTGTGGATTTCGTATCCGTCCAGCTCGTGGCTCTTGAGGGGTAACATCCAGCCCGATTTGGCGCGAATAACGGCCCGGGTGCGGGAGGTCGTCTTCTGGCTGAGGAAGCGGGTCGTGAACGGTAACAAACCCAGGCCGGGGACGTAATCCACATCCGATTCGACATGCTGCGGGTCCCGGATGGCCTTCCCCAGCATTTGGTAGCCACCGCAGATCCCGACAACGTTCCCGCCGCTACGGGCGAAATCCATGATAGCAGGGGCCAATCCGTTTGCGCGCAGCCAGTCCAGGTCGGCGACCGTACTCTTCGTCCCGGGCAGGATCAGCGCATGGGGGTGACCCAGTTCGTCGGGTGCTGCCACGTAGCGGACGCGCACGCCGGGTTCGGCGCGCAACGGGTCGAAGTCGTCGAAGTTGGCGATGCGCGGCAGGCGCAATACGGCAAGGTCGATGGTACTGGGCGGGAGCGGGCCGGGGGCGGGGATGTCCTCGATCGAGACCGCGTCCTCATCGGGCAGGGAGAGGCCCTTCAGGTAGGGGATGACTCCCAGCACCGGCACGCCGCCCTTTTCCTCCAGGATGCGCAGCCCGTCGTCGAACAAGGCCGGGGCGCCGCGGAACTTGTTGACCACCAGCCCGCACACCAGCTTGCGCTCATCGGGTTCGAGCAACCAAAGCGTACCGAGCAGTTGGGCGAAGATCCCGCCGCGGTCGATGTCGCCGACCAGCAGCACCGGCGCGTGGGTGTAACGGGCCACGGCCATGTTGACGATGTCGCCCCGGCGCAGGTTGAGCTCGGCGGCGCTGCCGGCTCCTTCGATGACGACCAGCTCGTACGCGGCGCGCAGGCGGTCGAGGGCGGCGGTGACCTGTTCCCACAGAAAGGCTTTATGCCGGTAATACGCGCCGGCTTCGAGTGTGCGCCAAGCCCGGCCCATGACCACCACCTGCGAGCGCGCCTCGGCTTCGGGCTTGATCAGCACCGGGTTCATCTCCGCCGACGGCTCGAGGCGCGCGGCGGCGGCCTGCAGCGCCTGGGCGCGACCGATCTCGCCGCCGTCGGAGCAGACCGCGGCGTTATTGGACATGTTCTGGGCCTTGAAGGGCGCCACGCGCAGTCCGCGCCGGGCGTAGATGCGGCACAGTGCGCCGACCAGCAAACTCTTGCCGGCTGAGGAACTACTGCCCTGGACCATCAAGATTTTTGCGGTCATAAGCTTATTCCTTTACATCTTTTGGCGAGCGCAGGATACAAGCCGGAGCGCCAGTTCTGGCCTGGTCCAGAATGAAAGATGAATATATGAGGCCCATAACGACTCAAGGCAGGCTCCTTCGGGAACGGTTTCGTTCGATCCGCCCCCTGGGCGCAAGCGATAGGCGTAGGGCAGGCCTGCCGGGCGAGCCTCCCAGACAGAGTGGTGGAACTCGTGACCACGTACTTCCTCGCCGTGTTCCATCAGCCAGGTGTCGCCTGCGGCCTGTGCCAGACGATAGCCCATCGTCAGTGCGGGTTTCATCAGCGAGCGTCCGGGCAGTATTCCAAACAAAGGATGCTCCCGTCCATCTGAATCGACAATGGATTGAGTAAGGCTCATCAAACCGCCGCATTCAGCGTAGATCGGCAAACCGCGCTCATGCGCTGCTTGCAGAGCAACGCGCATCCCGGCATTGGCGGAGAGTTTTGCAGCGTACAGTTCGGGGAATCCGCCGCTCAGGATTACACCGCAGGTCTCGCTGGGCAGGGCGGTGTCATTGAGCGGGCTGAAGAATGCAATTCGGGCCCCGGCGGCGCGCAACAGATCCAGGTTTTCTTCATAGATAAAGTTGAAAGCCTCGTCCCTCGCAACAGCGATCAGCGGCTCACCCGAGGGCTGTGTTGGCTGCCATGCAGCCCGTAGTTCGGACACCGGATCGAGGGTATGGGGGGGCGGCGCAGCGTCACCCGGCGGGCGGGCAATAGACAGAAGGCGGTCCAGGTCGATGTAACGGGAGACGTGCCCGGCGGCATTTTCGATGAAATCCTGCCAGCGACCAGCTTCGGCGGTGGGCACCAGACCCAGATGCCGCTCAGGGATCTCGAGAGCCGGATGATGGGGCAGGCAACCAAGGACCGGCTGCCCGGTGGTCTCCTCGATGGCGGACGCCACGCCCCGGCCATGACTTTCCCCGGCGACGTTGTTCACGATAAATCCGGCGACGTGCAGCTGTGGGTCGAAACGCTGGAATCCGAGTGCGACGGCAGCCGCGCTGCGCGCCATTTTCCCGGCGTCGATAACCAGAAAGACTGGCGAATTGGTCAGCTTGGCAACCTGCGCTGTGCTGCCGCTGTCTTCCTGGTAGTTCTGCCCGTCGAACAAACCCATCACACCCTCGATGATGGCAATATCCGCCGTTTGGATGTGGTGATGGAACAGCGGCACTAATTTGTCGGGGGGCATCATCCAGGAATCCAGGTTATGGCAGGGACGGCCGGCAGCCAGGCTGTGATAGGTGGGATCGATATAGTCGGGGCCAACTTTGAATGGCTGGACAACCAATCCATGGCTTCGCAGGGCTGCGATGAGTCCGGCCGTGATCGTTGTCTTTCCCGCACCACTGTGAACACCACTAATTACAATACGCATTCCAGAATCCATGCGGGTCGGATGCATGTGCGAGGATAAATTCATGAGGTAGAACCTCCGTTGTCTCGGTTCCCGAAGAGACTCGGCCTCTTCGGGAACCTTTCTCGTTATTTGAATATTTGAGGATGTAGCAATTTTGCTAGTGCCTCCAACCCATCTATCAGACGCGGTCCCGGGCGGCTGACAAGGTTATCGTCGATGGGAAAGATGCGACCATTTTTGACTGCGGCGATCCCCTCCCAACCGGGGCGTTGCTCAACCAAAGCTGGCGTCACACCGCCCCAGACTGAGTCTCCCAGCACGATGGTGTCAGGATTGTCTTTTGTCAGTTGTTCCAGGCTCATTTGGGCCCATTGAGTTTTCAGGTCGGCGCCGACGTTACGGCCGCCAGCCATGGTGATAAGCGTGTCGATGAACGTCCCCGGCCCCGAAGTCCAGGGTGCGTTGGTGTCGGTGCCGTCCAGTTCGTAGAAAACCAGCGGCTTTTGCTGGGCCTGCGCGACCTTCTCTTCAATTGTTTTAACCCTGGTTTGCAAGGATGCGATCAACATTTCCGCCTGTGTCTGGTGCCCGGTCAGTTGGGCTACGTTGCGCAGGTTGTCGTACATGCCATCCAGCGTGGTTGGGTTCTTGAGGGTAAAGACGGTCAGGCCCAGGTCTTCCAGATTCTTGATCTGCTCTGGCGGGGTGATGTCTCCCGCCAATACCAGGTCGGGTTTGAGCGACAGGATTAGTTCGGTGTTGAGTTGGTCGCCAACGTCGCTGCCGCCAATATTCGTCAGGCTCTTGGCCTGCGCAGGATAATCGGAATTTTGGTCCCGCCCAATGACTTGTGCTCCTGCACCGATGGCGAAAAGGATTTCGGTGTTGGATGGCGCCAGTGAGACGATCTGCCTGGCAGGAGCAGCGAGCTTGACGGTGCGGCCCAGGCCGTCGACCAGGACGATGGGCGCAGGTGTGGCGTTAGATGCCGTTGGTGAGGCTTCCGTCTCCGTTGGGTGAATCGCAGGTGGAAGTGGGACGCCGCGGGCGCAGGCGCCAAGCAGAAATATCCCGGCCAGAGCCAGGAAACATATCTTTCGAAGCATGTAATCTCCGTGCGAAAGGTAGAAAGGCAGTGAGATTCAATCCGCCTGAAAAACGTTTTCCACGGTCTCGTCCCCCTTGACCATTTGGAAGGATCGCGATGTATAAAAAAAGCCAACCTTTCGGTTGGTTTGAAAGCTGAAGACTATGGAAAGCCTGTCATGCTCCACCTCCTTGTTCCGAGAAGGGTTCGAAACGAGCTTGGTTGGGGCAGGCGTCCTGGCTTGTTAGCTTGGCTAACTTACAGTTGCGGCACAGCACTGGACTCTCTGTTGCGAAAAACAGACCACCAGCTTCCACCTTTACGCCCTGGCATCCGGGCCAACGGGTCACCTCAACACTGTTCGATTGTGGCCGTATTCTATCAGCCGAAAATGCACGAGTCAAGAGGTAGATCAAAGTTTCATAAAGCTTTCCACAAGCGCTTTTATTTTTTTGTTCAAAGGATGATCAGGATATTCGAGCGCGAAGATTTTGCCACTGGCCAATGTCTGCATCTCGTCTGAATGGGGGAAAACGGCCGCAACCGGAAGTTGGTATTTATCCTGTACCTCGTGACGCACTACTTCTGGATCGAATGAATTTGAGACGTGGTTGATAATTAAGTTCATGCGGGGAATATCCAAGCGTTGAGCAAGGCTGATAACAATGGCTGTGCCCTGGTAGTCCTGCTTGTCCAAACGGAGAAGCAGCATCAAAGTGTCACAAATTGCCATAGAAACAAGAGTCTCTTCGCTTAAGCCTGCGCTTGTATCGACGAACAAGAAGTCGAGCTTGAAATTTTTTGTTAATTCTGAAAAGCCTTGATTGAGGCGGTCGATCTCATACCCTTCACGCAAAATGCGCATTATGTAACTGATATTTGGGCTTCCTGGAACCAAAAATAATTTTCCGGTAACGCCTGGAGGGGTAACCTCGTAGGTGGCATCTTGGATGCTACAAGTATTCCATAAATAGTCGTTCATGGTTTGTTCGAGGGAATGTTCTGGTAGTCCAAAGAGGATATGCGCGCTAGGCGACTGAAGATCGGTGTCAATCACACCAACATTCAGTCCTTTTGCGGCAATCAAAGTAGCGCAACTTGCCAGAATGTTCGACGTCCCGGCCCCACGGCGAAATGAGTGAAAAGCGATAATTTTAGTCATGGCCATCTCCTGAATTTGGTTCTCTGGAATTTCTCGTGATGCTGGGCACGCACTCCCGTAAATCTGGCTCGCCACGTTGATTTCCAAAGAGCCCTGAATTCTTCAACCGGTTAAGATGTTTCCGGGTCATCGAATTTCTCCCATATATTATCTTTGCTCGGACTCGTGTGCGTTGTACCTGATAGACGAACGTGAAATACCTTGCCGTCAACATACTTAAACAAACCTTTTTTTACCAGTTCATTTGCAAGCCGGCGGGCGCTTTTGAGAGACAAACCAAGTTCCTTTGCCATTTCATCCGTACGTATTTGCTTGGACCGAACCGCCTGCGTGAGGACAGACCTCAATGGATCTTGCATAGTCACTAAATCCATAGGGGTCAGATTGCGCTCACCTAGTGAGTCTAGCATCTTCATAAATTGCTTTAGGGTCCGCCTAGGTTTATTCATGGATTTTCTGGGCACATGAACTTTCAAGATGCAGAAGCATTTCCTGTTTGAGTGACAACAGTTCTTGTTCGTTGGAAGCAACCAGAATGCAACCAAACTCTCCGAACGGCAGGGATGAAGTGACAGTGATCACAACGCCGCGGTCCTCGCCAGCGATTGGAAAGAGAAGGTCATCAAGATGCATCATCAGTTCATCCAGGCGATGGATTTCGCCACATTTGATTGAATTATTGCAGAGTAAAGCGACATGATCGAGATAATCTTCACCAAAATTCAGCTTTGCAAATTCGTGTACGTATGTACCGCCGGTACGACGGGCGTTCAATTCCAGTAAATGCAACTGGCCGTCATCTGCGACAATCGCGTCGATGTCGAAGTGTCCAACATAGCCTGCGTCTTGTAGTTTGCCGGCGATGCGTAGTCCCAATTCTTCAAATCGCGCATACCAGGATGTTCTGACCAGATTCTTACTGAGCAAGACACCGGCGAAACGACCAAACTCTTCGAACAATTGGCTGGAGACATACGTAACCTGGGGTGCGCCGTCGCGAGGAACGAAAAGCTCAAGCGATGGAGAAAGCTGTAGGGCAGATTCGATCAACTGATCGACGATGATTAAATCGTCACGCAGGAACGAATCAGATGCCAGTTCGGCTTTGATCTCGTCCATCGACAGGGTCAAGGCTGGAAACACTTTGTGTCCCAGGCCACTCTCGCCGCTGTCAGCTTTGACCACAGTCCCGACGTTTCTCTGCCGAAACCAGTCAACGGCGTTCGCCGCCTGCCGAATATCCCGGCAGACGAAGCCCAAAGGTACAGGATAATCGTCTGGCAGCCATTGACTGACCAGAGAACGAAACCCGGATTTTGTATCGGCATAGTCTCGAAGCCATAGATTTTGGGGCAGAGGGCTTTCGGGTAATAGTACCGTCAGGCCGAGACGATTTTGTAAATGGTTCGCTAACTTAAAGAATTCGCGGGTTGTGGCGTATGGAACCAATTGTACGGTTTTCGAAGGGCCCGCGTACTCTTTGATCTGTTCGAGTAGAGCCGGGTCGTGCAAGATGTCGTAGTTGAGTTGATATGTGGTGTGGCGTGGTGTGGCAATCAGGGTATCAATGTAGTTCCACCGACGACAGATTGCTTCGGCGTCTGGCACTGGTTTTGTCACGATCAGAAGTTTTTTAGAACCAAGCCAGAAGATTCCACGATCGCCACGATACATGCGCTTTTCGATAACCTGGGGATCGTTGGAACGATCTAAAAACTTGAAAAATGTCTCCAGGTTGTTGTATATCGTAACGGTAGGTATTTTGGGATCAATCGCCATCTCGAAAGCTATTTGCTATCTCCCGCAGAATCTGATTGATCGTTTTCGCCGTGCTCGGCGCGCATTTGGCGTGCTTTGGTCTGCAAATCGCGGAAGAAATCTGAATCCGCAATTTCGCTGACCTGTTTTGTGCGCCTGCTCTCGTCAATTTCAATCTTTAACGCCTCTACTTGCCGCCTTAACGTTTGCTCACGTTGACGGACTTTACCCGCCATGACGGCAAACACGTTTGCCAGCGTGACAATCTCGTCATCGAGCCGACTGGTGGACTGCAGCTGAGAAAGATCCTGATCGTAATCGCCCTCGCCGAAGGCTTCTGCGATCTTCGTCAATTTTATGATGGGGCTGGTAAGCGCTCCGGAGATCAGGAAGACCAGGATGAACAAAGAAACGTACGTGATCAAGAAAGCAACAAAAACCTTATCCAGAATCGATTGGCGAACCTGGTTAACATAATCGGCCTCAAAGTCGATGCCCATGGCTGCTACCACTTTCCCACTCTTGTCTTTTACCGGCATGTAGGCGGATGCCCATGAGCCCCATTGATCGGTATAAGTATCAAAACGGCCATTCGTTGTGCGCAGCGTCAATTGCTTGAAGCCGTCGAGGGAAAAGCCTTTACTTATTTTGTGATACATGAAGGTGGTGGCACGGGTTGGATCGTATCGGGCCCAGAGGTCTACAACATATATGATTTCGTCCGGCTTGTTGCCGGGGATGTAAATATACGGCCAGGCGCGGGGTTCGATGCTGTGCACCGTGTCGAGCCAATCCAGTTGGTCCTGAAAACGAGGGTCGTCTGTGAAACCGGCCGCATTGGGTTTTCCGGTGCTGGCCAGGGCCAGCAATTCATCCGTATTGACGCCCGCCGCTGCCCCCTTGAGCGTCGACGTGAGGTCATTTTGGATCCGTGTCAGTGCAGTGTCTGTAGCGAATTGGTAGAACCAATAAAATGCGATCGCAAATACTACCGAGAATATGAGCGTAAAGCCAATCAGAATCTTCCACCGCAAACTAAAGGAAAAGCTTCGTTTTCCGCCGTTCTTGGATGTGTCAGCATTCGATATCGTCATGGTTTCTCTCTCCTTACAGGTCTTGCAATTTCTTAATCATACTGTCCGTTGCGCGTTGCCTGCGTCTTAGACGCCAATTCAACAGGCTCTTTTCATAAACGGACCGTAGTTTGAAGGTTGCCCAAATGGCTACGCCCCCAGCGATAAGAGCGACCGAAAGATAAATTAGGTGGAGGTCTTTCCCTGTCCATTGGCCGACCAGAACAATGGCGCCGGTAATTAACGCGGCTAGGATCGTACCTCCCGAAGCGAGATAGCTGTCTATAAAGGTGCTTACACGTCCGCGTCGTTCCTCGGGGACAAGGGCCTGGAAAGACTTCCGCGCTGAATCGTCTACGGTCTCACGCGTCAGTTTGACCATGAACATGCCGCCGACCACGGTGAAGAGCGCTGCCACCAGGATCATACTCCCAGATGCCAGGAAGGCAACAAAGGGGAAAATGAGTAATACGTTCTTTAGTTGAACATTTTTTGTTAACCGGCTGGTAACCAGAGTTTGGACGGCAAAGGCTGCTAGTGTTACAACCAGCCGATAGATACTATAAAAGTTCTGGTAAGCAATATAGCTGGGGAAGGCGGCCTCGGTGACTACCCAAAAGCGAAATTCGATGATCGTATCTGCCACCGCCAGAGCCAGTATGGCCAGCATTAAATAGCGGAAAGACAATATTTCGCTGAGAAATTGCCAGCCTTCGCTCAAGGTTTCTTTCAGCGATTCTGAGCGTTTGACGAATTCATGCAGACTGAATTTGCTTAACGAGGTGGTGACGAGCAAAAAAGCTGCCACATAAATGAGTGCATTGAATAACAAAACATCTTCATTGGCTAGATGCAAACTGCTGAATAGGGCAGGTGAAATGCCTGCGATGGCGATGCCTACCAATTTCCCAATAAAACTCCAACTGGCGATCAGTGGAAATAAGCGTGTGGTCTGTGCAAAGGTGAACACGTCGTTTGCTAATACCCAAAAGACCAGAGGAAATAAGACGAACTGTTGCTCTGCTATGAGGTACATCGCTGAATAGTTCAGCCATTCTGGCACTTGCACCCAGAACATGACTCGCAAGCCGATGAAAACAACGGCAAAACCCAGGCTTACATACGCCATCATCCGCACGCGATTGAAACGATCGATAATCAAGCTTTGCAATGCGCCAACCAGGAGAACCAATGAATAATCTACGATCAACACAAGCAGCATTGCATTAGCGCCTTCGACATTCAGAAAACCACTGACTGAAACGATGTTGGAGACTTGCCGTGCAAGCGAATTGCCGAACAGCAAGAAGCCAAATGCAAATACCAACATCCCCTCTTTGGGTTGTAACCTGAATGTGCGAAGGAAGAAATTTTGCATATTAAATGGGATTACGAGAGATAAAAAAAGCGAGAAGGGAGGCAAACCTCCCATCTCAGTTAATCGCTAAAAGTCTGATTGTGAGTCCGGTTTATTCAAGGAGTTTGGCTATGACGTTCTTGAGGCCAAGAGTTATGGGGTGGTCAGGATAACGCAATGCAAAAATTCCTGAACTGGCCAGTGTCATCATCTCGTCAGAATGAGGCAAAATAGCTGCCACATCGCATTTATATATTTGCTCTACTCGGTTGCGGACATCGTCAAAGTCGAACGTCTGTGGCACTTTATTCAGTACCAGCACCATGCGTGGGACATCCAATTTCCGGGCAACATCAACCGTTACGGCGGTTCCTTGGTAATCCTGTTGGTCGGGGCGCATAATAATGACCAGTGCAGTGGAAATCGCGATTGAAAGAAGAGTTTCTTCATTGAGGCCGGGGTGCGTATCGATCATTAGAACGTCGAGACTCAACTCTTTGATAAGCTCTCGAAAACCATCGTTGAGCAGGCCGACGTCATATCCTTCACGTAGCACGCGCGCAATTTCACCCGCTTTAATGCTCGATGGGATCAGAAAAATCTGGCCTTTGATGTCCGCACCAACGTGCCCGGTTACATCATGAGCAGCCTCTTTGATGTCACATTTTCCCCACAAATAATCGTTGAGGGAGTGGACCATTTCTGATTCATCGAGGTTAAATAGAACGTGGATGCCTGGCGATTGTATGTCGGTATCCACGATTCCCACCCGTAATCCCTCCATTGCAAGGAGTGTCGCTAAATTGGCTGTCGTATTTGATTTACCAGTACCGCCGCGGAAAGAATGAACAGAAATAATCTGGGTCATCTCTCTCTCCATTAGTTGTTACAAAATTTTATGTATTATAGGGGGAATAAGTTCAAAAGTCAAACAATGCAGGCATTACGGGTGTGGATTAAATTTTCGGAGAATTGGATTGCTATTGTTGAGAAAATCTTTCAGTGCTTGCTCACAACCAACCTTCAAGCCTGCCGACGCGAATTCCACTAATTCGCACGAAGAAATTGGTGAAATTCGTGTCTTGTCTTTGGTTCTATGACAAACTGTCAAGCAATTTACAAGTCCACAATCGGTTTTTTGAACAGTGATAGGTCATTCCAATGGTCAAGCCGGCTGGAATAGCAGTGATGAGGCCAAATTTTTCGGTTTTCTCCCGAAAAAAGATTCCACACCCAGGCATTACAGAATGCGTACTGTTGGCGTGTTCTGCCTGTATGCACCTTGTAAATATAAAAATAGGCTTTGCTCCCACATTGCAATTGTATTTTTGGCTCTTTTTATGCTACACTACGCCCTAACTCGGACGAGCCGAAACAAAAAAGGGAAAGTCGCACAAGGGGTGACACCGCAGGGGCGGTGAGAAACGGGATCAGCGCGAGGCTGTTCCAACGGCGACTTTCCCTGCGGGTGATTGTAGCACGGCGAACAGGCTTTGGCATTTGG
>JBJKRF010000052.1:0-10049 GCA_046704785.1 Anaerolineales bacterium
TGCTGCACATTGACACTCGTGGATGGTGTTTGTCATAGGTTTGCCTCGCTGCGTTTTTGAGTGCTATTTTACAGCCTCGCAAACCTTAACAAATCATTCTGCGGTGTAATACTTTTACAAGCCCTTAGGTCAATTAGCTCAAGAGAAAAAGCTGTAAATATTCAATTAGCTCAAGAGAAAAAGCTGTAAATATTTATCGACTACTTCCCCCTTTTCACCACGCGCTTTCCGAACTTGCTCTGGAGTTCGTCCAAGACGGCTTGTAGTTTTCGCGCTTTTTCTTCTCCTTGTCCCCACAACTCCATCTGACGCACGGGAGTACTCAACCCGCTGACGCCAACGCCAATCAGGCGCACCGGCTGCCCGCTTTCACGCACCTTGTGTAGCAGCGTTAGCGCCGTGTCGAAAATGAGATCATCCTGATCGGTGGCGCTCATCAGCGTGACCTGGCGCGTCAGGGTGGTGAAGTCGGGCCAGCGTAGCTTGAGTTTCACAGTCGTGCCGGCCAGGTGCTCCTTGCGCAGGTTGCGCCCTACCTCGGCAGACATACTTTTTAGCTTGGATTGCAGGGTCTGGTCATCGTGCACATCGCGGCTGAAGGTGATTTCCTGCGAGATGGATTTGGTGGGACGTTCGACGACGACCGGACGCTCGTCGAGGCCCTTGGCGTGACGCGCCATCTCGCGCCCGTTCTCCCCGAAACGCGCCGCCAGTTCGGACTCCCCCCAGGCGGCCAACTGTCCGATGGTGTGGACGCCCAACCCGGAGAGTTTGGCCTCCGTTTTGGGGCCGACGCCCCACAGCATGGATATGGGGAGCGGCGCCAAAAAATCGGCTTCAGCGCCGGCAGGTACAACGGTAATCGCCTGCGGGGAGTTCGGTCCGTGCGCCGCTTTTTTACCGACTTCCGTTGCCAGCTTGGCGACTAATTTATTAGCGGCAACGCCCACCGAGCAAGGCAGGCGCAATTCGTCCAGGATTTGCCTTTGCAGCTTGTGGGCCACGTCCTCCGCAGGCTCGCGCAGGTCACTGATGTCGACGAAGGCCTCGTCGATGGAGGTTTGTTCCACCAGGGGCGATAAGTTGTGCAGGCGCGCCATCACCTGACGGGATGTTTCGCGGTAGAGACCGTGTCGTGTGGGAATGATAAGCAGCGCTGGGCACAGGCGCAGCGCCCGACTCATGGGCATGGCCGAGTGGACGCCAAAGGCGCGCGCGGCGTAGGAACAGGAGGCCACCACGCCGCGCTCGTCGGGCCGCCCGCCCACGGCGAAGGGCTTCCCGCGCAGCGCGAGGTCGCGCAGTTCTTCCACGGCACAAAAAAAGGCGTCCAGGTCGAGGTGCAGGATGGTGCGAGGCATTGGCCAGATTATATCCCGCTGTTGTGGGGGTAACGGGTGTATTGCGGGGAAAAGAAGCCGATTTACATAATCAATAATCTGTGTGAAAATTGTAACTGTTCTGCGATATTCGTGTAACACGAAAGCAGTATATACTTGTAGAACCCCTGTTATATTTTCGTGATTTTCACGGGGAACTTTTTGTGTGGTCGAGCCATCTTAAGCTTGTTCGTGATGGTTTGCATGGAGGAATCTACTTATGAAGCACAAAACCACTTTTGTTGCGACGTTGATGCTGGTTGTCATGTTTCTCCAACTGTTGCCGGCTTCTTCGGTCGCAGCGGCTAACTATTGTGATTGGGTGCAGTTCGTTTCCGATGTCACCGTCGCAGACGGTACGGTGTTTGCGCCCGGCGCGACTTTCACCAAGACCTGGCGCTTGAAGAACATCGGTTCCTGCACCTGGACGACCAGCTATAATTTGTTGTTCGTCAGCGGTGACCAGATGGGTACGACCAACCAAGTTGCTCTGCCCAACAATGTGGCTCCCGGCCAGATAGTGGATGTGTCGGTGAACCTGACCGCCCCGTCTGCGGCGGGCCATTACCGCGGGTACTGGCAACTCAAGAATGCCTCCGGGCGGGCCTTCGGGCTGGGTTGGGGCGCGAACCAGTCTTTCTGGGTCGACATCAACGTCTCGAGCAGCGGTGGAACCACCAATGGTGTGGCCTACGATTTCGCGGCCAATGCTTCTGCGGCCACCTGGTCGAGCGGGGCGGGCACGTTGCCCTTCCCCGGCACGGATGGCGACTCGCGCGGCTTCGGCAAAACCGTGGATAGTCCTCAACTGGAAGATGGATCGGCGAATTCGGCGCAGGGCATTCTGGTGGCGCCGCAAAACATCTACAATGGCTTTGTCCAGGCGCAATACCCCTCCTTCCTGGTGCAGAGCGGCGACCACTTCCAGTCGATCGTGAACTGCCAGTATGGCGCCTCGGCCTGTTACGTCAATTTCCAGCTCGACTATCAGATCGACAACGGCCCGGTGCGCATCTTTTGGTCTTTCAATGAAAAAGATGAGGGCTGGTACTACAACGTCGATCTCGACCTGAGTTCACTGGCCGGGCAGAACGTCAAGTTCATCCTGCGCCTGGGCGCAGCAGGGTATGCCAGCGGCGACCGTGCTTTGTGGGTGGGCCCGCGCATCACGCGCGCCGGTGCGACTTCATCTCCCACGCCTACGCCTGCCGTGACCGGCACACCGCCCACGCCCACCGCCCTACCACCGGTCAGTTTCGGCTGTGATCGCGCGGTCTTCATCTCGGATGTGAGCGTCCCGGACGGCACCGTATTTGCGCCCGGCGCGACCTTCGCCAAAACCTGGCGCTTGAAGAACACCGGTTCCTGCACCTGGACGACCAGCTACAGCCTGGTGTTCGTCAGCGGCGACCAGATGGGCGGCCCGGATTCGGTGCCGATGCCCAACAGCGTCGCGCCCGGACAGACGGTGGACCTGACGGTGAACCTGACGGCCCCGTCCAGCGCGGGAAGTTACCGGGGATACTGGCAATTCAAGAATGCCTCCGGCGCGTTGTTCGGTATCGGTTTCGGTGCGAACAAGCCCTTCTGGGTCGATATCAAGGTCTCCGGCAGCACATCGGGTGGCGGAACCGGGTACGACTTTGCCGCCAATGCCTGTTCGGCCACCTGGATCAGCGGCGCAGGAACGTTGCCCTGTCCCGGCACCGACGGCGACTCGCGTGGCTTTGTCCTTCAACTGAGTCAGGTTACTCCCGAAACGGGATCCGTCGACTCGCGTGCGACTCTGCTGACCGCGCCGCAGAACGTCTACAACGGCTACATCCAGGGAATTTATCCGGCCTTTACCGTGCAAAGCGGCGACCGCTTCCAGGCCACCGTGGGATGCCAGTACGGCGCAACCAACTGCTACGTCACCTATCGCCTGGACTATCAGATCGACAGCGGTCCCGTGCATACGTTCTGGTATTTCAGCGAGCGTTACGACGGCTTGGTCTATAACGCCGATCTGAGCCTGGACTCGTTAGCCGGGCAGAACGTCAAGTTCATTTTGACGGTTCTCTCGGCAGGTTATGCCAACGGCGACCGCGCACTTTGGATTGCCCCACACATCTTCCGTCCCGGCGCGAGCAGCGCCACGGCCACGCCAACGCCGGCTGCTACCCTGACGCCGACAGTGACCGGTACGGGCTCCGATGCCAGTCCGTCTGCCACGCCGACGGTCGCTTCGTCAACGGCCACTTCGACCCCGGCACCGACGGCTACCTCCTCCGGCACGGACTTGAGCAATTGGAATACCTACCAGGATGTCAAATATAACTTCCAGTTCAAGTTCCCACCCGGCTCGTCGATCTCCAGCCAGTCGGACAACGCCGGGCGCGTCTCTCTGCCGTTCGCCCCGGGCACCAACCTCGTCGAGAAATATATCGATGTCAGCGTGGCCGACAACGCGACAACCTGTTCCAGCCCGGCCGGCGCCGGCAATTCGGCGGTCACCTCGCAAAACGTGACCATCAACAACATCCAGTTCTTACAGGAAACCGGCTCAGATGCCGGCGCGGGACAGTTCCACGACTGGGTTGGATACTCTACCACGAAGGACACCGCTTGCATCAGCCTGACGTTCGTGCTCCATTCCACAGACCCGGGTAATTACACCACACCGCCCCCGACTTATGACAAAACAGCCGAATCGTCGGTATTCGAAACGATCATATCCACTTTCGGCTGGATCGGACAATAGGCAACCTTCGGCCCCGAATCAAAAGGACGGCGAAATACTCGCCGTCCTTTTTTCGTCTCACTCTGCTGATTCCCAGAGAATCTACTTTTCCCGGTGTCCTTTGGCCGCCAGCTTGATTGGCGTTCCCAGAAAGCCGTATTCCTCGCGGATACGATTTTCGAGAAAGCGCAAATACGAAAAATGCATCAACTTTGGGTCGTTGACGAAGATGACGAACGTCGGCGGGTTGGAGCGTACCTGTGTGGCATAGTAGATTTTGAGTTGCCGGCCCGCATGCGACGGCGGCGGCTGCAGGTCCTGTGCTTTGGTCAGAACTGTGTTCAGCTTGGAGGTCGACAGGCGCACCAACCGCTCCTCCTGCACACGCAGCGCCATGGGCAGCACCTGGTCTACACGCTGGCCGTTTTTGGCCGAGATGAACAGCAAGGGCACGTAATCCATGAAGTTCAGGTCGTAGCGGATTTTTTCCGTGAAGGTGCCCATCGTGTAAGAGTCCTTTTCGATGGCGTCCCACTTGTTGACCAGCACCACGCACGACTTCCACTCTTCGAGCACGTAACCGGCGATGTGCGCATCCTGCGCGCTGATGCCTTCCGTGGCGTCGATCATCAGCAGCACCACGTCGGCGCGCTCGATGGCTTTGAACGAACGCAGGACGCTGTACTTCTCGACGCCCGGATCGATCCGCCCGCGACGACGAATTCCGGCCGTGTCAATCAACGTGATCTGGATGCCGTTGTAGTCGATCGACGTATCCACCGCATCGCGTGTGGTGCCGGCAATCGGGCTGACGATGGCGCGTTCCGTGCCAACCAGCCGGTTGAGCAGGCTGGATTTTCCGACGTTGGGTTTCCCGACGATGGCAATCTTGACCGAATCGTCTTCCTCGTCCTCATCCTGCGCGGGAAAGGCCCGCACCAAATCGTCCAGCAAGTCGCCTGTGTCGGTGCCGTGAATGGCCGAAATGGGATAAGGATCGCCCAGGCCCAGTTCATAGAAGGCCAGCGCCTCGGCGCGACGGCTTGCGCTTTCGCATTTGTTCACTACCAGAAAAATCGGCGGCCTGGGCTCGCCGCCCACCACTTTTTGGCTCTTGCGCAGAATATCGGCCACTTCTTTATCGGCGGCGGTTGGGCCACTTTCACCGTCGGTCATCAGCAGCACCGCATCCGCATCATGGACGGCGACGGAGGCCTGTGTGCGAATCTGCTCGATGAAATCGGCGGAGCCCACCGAAAGCGGCGTTTTGCCGCCATACGAAGGGTCGATTCCACCCGTATCCACCACCGTAAACGCGACGCCGTTCCACACCGAATCGGCGAAGATGCGATCACGCGTGGTGCCGGGAGTCTCGTCCACGATCGCCAGACGTTCCCCCGCCAGGCGATTGAAAAAAGTGCTTTTACCCACATTGGGGCGTCCGACTAAGGCAACAACAGGTTTCATTATAAAAGTCTCTTGCCTTCTCTGCGAGAGAAGGATGAGGAATCAGGGTCTGGGGGTCGGCGTTGGAGTCGCGATGGTTACTTCGATGGTAGCCGGGTTGATCGATTGGATTTGCAGGTCGTTGACGGTGATGTGCGTTTCGGGCGTAAGTTGATGGACTCCCACGGCCAGATTCGTCAGGTCGACCACGATCTTGACATCGCTCGCCGAAAGTTTGTCCAGCAAGGGCAGCGGGCCGGAGATAATCACATCCACGTTGGTGGGTGAGAGTTGCGCCGAAAGGTTATCGGCCAGCCCGGTCATTTCAACCGGAATGGCGTTGAGTGTGACGCTGCCTTCAATGGCCGCCACGCCGACCTGTACTTGCACCGTCTGGTCGCCAACGATGGAAACACCGTCTGGCAGGTTGAGCCCCAGGCGCGTCTCGACGTTTTGCGAAGCGCCGTCCAGGTTGAGCGGCTCGGTTTCGACGTAGCCCGGCAAATTATTGACCAGGGTGGGGTCCTTCGAAAAAACGGTAAGCACCGGCGGGTAGACGGAGACGGTTGTCAAACGGTAGCCGCTGGCAACCTGCCCGCGCACGACCACTTTGATGGCAATATCGCGGTAACCACCTTGCTGTGTGACAGGTAAACTGACCGTTACCGTCTCAGGGCTGATTGTCAGACCAGAGATGGTCTGACCGTTCGCGCCCAACATGCGTAGCCCCAAAACCGTCTGGATGTCCTGGCGTGCACCGTTGAGCGGAATCACAGCCTGGACGTGCATAACCTTGTCGACCAGCGATTTTGGCCCGGAGAGCACGGCTTGTTTTGGCTGGACGGTTGGCGACCCCGGCAGATAGCCGATGGCGGTCTCGCCGGTCATGACCACGTCGATGGGGACGGTCTTGGTAGATAACGCTTCGAGGGTGAGCGTCACGCTGGTTGGGTCGACGGAAACGATCCGCACCGGTTGAGCGTTGACTTGTACCTGCACGTCGACGGTATGTTCTCCGGCGCTCAGCCCCGACAAGTCGAGCACTGCCCGCACCGGACTGATGCTGGTGCTGGTCATTTCATCCCAAACCGAGTGCGGCGCCCGCAGCGTCAGGTTAATGGTCTTTGGCACATCGCTGAGGATGACCAGCCCGGAGTCCTGCCCGATAATTTCGAGGGGAATTGGGCGCGGATAAGTGCGTACCTCATCCGGGTCGGCAGAGGTCACTGCCGAGACCCAGACGGCGAGCGCCAAAACGAGGGCTAACGCTATGGTACGCAAGTGGTATCCGAATGACTTCCACATGATTTATTCGTCCTCCCGGAACAGGTACGGGAAGTGCCGCTGGACGAAGCCGCGACGACGGCGCTCCGGGCGATAGAAAGCGGTCAGGATGTTTTCCAACCGTTCCGGGTCGAGCCGACGGATCATACGCCCGCCGTGCGCAATCGAAATGGAACCGGTCTCCTCCGAGACGACGACGGCGATGGCGTCTGAAACCTCGGAAATACCCAGGGCGGCGCGATGGCGCAGCCCCATCTGGCGTTCGGGCGAACGCGCGAGAATGCCACTGGCAGAGAGCGGCATGACGCAGGCGGCCCCGATGAGAATAGCCCGTTCGACGATAACCGCGCCGTCGTGCAGTGGCGTATTCGGGTAAAAGACCTGCAGCAGAAGTTCGGGCGTCAGGCGGGCATTCATCAGTACGCCGGTGCTGACGTATTCGTCCAGGTTGTCGAGACGCTGCAAAACGATCAGTGCGCCGTGCTGCCGGGCAGAGAGTCGTGCTGCGGCGCTGACGATGGCTTGAATCGCGGCCTGGATTTCTTGATCCTGGCTGCGGGTATTGATGGGGATATACGTTCCGGCGCGGCCAATGCGTTCGAGCGCGCGACGAATCTCGGGCGCAAAGATGACCGGAATGGCCAGTAACAAGGCAGGCAAAGTGGTGCGGATCAACCAGGAAAAGGCCGGCAGGTCGACCAACGTGGTCAGCAAAGCGGCCAGGACGATCAAAAAGATGACGCCCCGTAATAAGACCATCGCCTGCGTATCACGCACCAGATACAGCAGGCCATAAAAGATCAACGTCACCAACAAAATGTCAATGGCGCTGAGCCAGTTCAAACGTTGAAAAATAAAGAGGAGGTCGCTGAAAATTTGGGTCATTTCAGGGAAATCAGGTCAACCGGGAGGCGCAGCCAGAGCATAAGCAGGCTCCGACCTACTCGATCTTTTGGCGCTGGAAGATTTGTGCGAAACAAGAGAAACGTGGACGCATTGTCACAGGACTTCCACAGGCATCTCCAGTCTCGGCGGTTCTTGAAGCACCTTATACCAGCCCGATTACCTAATTGTCTTTTCCCTGCTTGCCTAAATGGGCCGTAACACGCGGTCCTGGCGCAGTTGCTTGAAAAATAATGTCGTGTTTGGTTGGGCCGAATCGAGAGCGGCATCTGTCCAGGCTTGGACGCCCAGTGTTTGCGGCTCCCGTGGTTCGTATCCAAGTTGTTTCCAGGTTGCCTGATACGAAGCCAGCGCCGGTGGCAAGAACAACAAGGAGGCTTCGCACTGTAACTCAGACGAGGCGCGCTCCACTTCGTCTACCAAGGTTTTCAACGCCATTTCGAGTGGTACAGCCGAATCGATGAAAAAGTCTGTCGTACGCGCGACCAGGTTTTCCACCTGCCAACCGGCCACGCCGACGTTTTTACCGGTAAGCTGAAGCAGCATGAAAGCCTTTTCACCAAAGGCTGCCATGATGTCGTCGGCAGTGACTTTTTTGCTGCCGTTGCTCAGGCGCGATATTAACTCAGAGATGGCTTCCGAATCGCGTGGGCGTCCGCGCGCCACCGAGAACTGGCCCTCTGCCGGTTTGACGAATTGGAGTGTATCTGTCTGCGGCATGATCTTTTTCCACTCTGCAACGACCTGTTCCCAGGTGTCGTTGAAAGAATCGCTATTCTGAATAACGACATTGGCGATTGCCAGTTTCTGGCGTTGGTCGCTCTGAAAATGGATGCGCTGCGAGGCTTCATCCTGCGACAGGCCTCGCTTCTCCATCAAACGCTGAACCTGTAGCTCTTCGGGAACGTTAACAATCCAAATGGAGTCGCACACATTGCGTAAATCGCTCTCCAGCAACTTGATTGCTTCGATCACGATCACGCGTTGGGAAGCGCGCTTGACCATGAGATCGATGGCCTGACTGACGAGTGGGTGGACGATGTCTTCCAGTTGTCCCATGGCTTCTGCATCGTTAAATACGAGGCGTCCCAGCTTTGAGCGATCGACCTCCCCATTGTGATCAAGAATCCATTTTCCGAAGACATCAATGACCGGCTGGTAGCCGGGTGCGCCTTTGGCAGTAGCGCGATGGGACAACGCATCGGCGTCGATCCCATAGGCGCCCAAATGCTCGAGCATTTTGCGCACCACGCTTTTCCCGGTGGCAATGTTCCCACTCAACCCAATAACATATTTTTCCGGCCACTTACTGCTCACGGCGGCTCCTTCATAAAGGATGACAGAACCCGGCGTGTATGATGCACGCCGTCCCTATGATTTTAGCCGCAGGTGGGCATTATGTCAAAGGATGTTCGCTGAAATTTTTGGCGGTAAGGACCCCTGTCTCGCCCGGAAAGGGAAATCCGGGGCCGTTGACGTGCCCGCATGGAAACGGTATGATGGAAATACCTCAGGCCGGTTGGACGATCGCGGCTGCGCGCAAGCGCGGTCGAGGAAAGTCCGCACTCCATCGGGCACGTTGCCGGGGAAATCCCGGAGTGAAGCAATTTGCTGGACAGGGCCACAGAAATTCGACAGCCCCTTGTGGGTCACGGTGAAACGGCGGTGTAAGAGACCACCGGCGTTCGCAGTAATGCGGGCGGCCTGGCAACCCCCAACGGGAGCAAAGTCAAGCAGGAACGAAGCCGCTTCGGCGGCGGGAGGCTGCCCGTCTCCGACCAGTTCCGGGTAGACCGCTTAGAGAGATGATCGCCCAGGCCGGGCGGCAGGGATGAAGCCTTTGGACGTAAACCTGTGCGCCCCGCCGGACAGAATGCGGCTTATAGACCGACCTGAGGCACTCTTAAGGCAAGACATAACGCGATTTTGAACCTTTCCAATCAAAGATGCGCACCTGTTCTCTTGCTCCTATTCGATTGGTGTGGAGACTGGACGAAAATGGTTGAGCACGCTGCGTGCATCGGCAATGCCTTGTAAATGAAGATAGTGCTGGGCAGTAGTGGCTTCATCGCTGTGCCGTAGTATCAAGCTGACCTCGTTGAGTGGAACGCCGCCATACATCATTTCATGTCCAACCGTGGAACGCAAGCGACGCGGGTTGATCTTTTCGAGACCACACTGGCGGGCTATTTTCGGCACGGTTCAGATGTGAGAAAAAGCACCTTTACAAATTAGAGACAGGTAGCCACTGAACGGATAAGATTAAGTTGTTGTACAAAACTTATCAGACAAGAGGCTACCTGCGATGACAGTTT
>JBJKRF010000053.1:0-19227 GCA_046704785.1 Anaerolineales bacterium
TTAGGCGAAAATCGCTAAAAAGCGCAAATTACGCCCCAGAAAGTCAGGGCGAAAGTAGGCTGTTTGTTCAAAGACACCAAAAAGCTACCTGAAATCGCCATACTTTTTTCAAATTTGGAATTGCTGGAAAATACAGCGTTCTCGTCCATATACAGGGCATTAAAATTTAGATGCGTTCACCCTAGCAATCCTGACAATTTTCTTGACAATTCGGGAACAGCGTATATAATGAAATGAAACAGTAGAACAAACAGCAAAAGCGCTGACGAGGAAGAGTAGGTTTCAAAGCGATTTTCAGAGAGCCGGGCCATGTGGTGTGAGCCAGGCAAAAGCGCAGGAACCGAATGGGCCTCCGAGTTGAGCAGGCGAAAGGCAAAACCAAGTAGCCCAATCCGGAAACCGCAACCGTTACCTGGCGGAGGGTATAAATCCAAATCGGATCGTACCCGCAAAGAGTGAAGCTGGCTTTCAAACCCCTGTTGCATCACAACAGGGGTTTTTCTGTAGCAAGCTTAACCTGGGTGGCACCACGGGAGTCCCCTCTCGTCCCAATGGACGGAGGGGATTTTGTTTTAACCACGAATGGAGTTGCCCACGCTCGCTATGGCGTGCGACCCAATTGCCGAAAGGATTTTACTTATGTTAACTACTGCTACTTCGATCCAAACCATCACCCGCGAGATTCCTGCCGATCTCGAGACTCCCATCAGCACGTACCTGAAGCTGCGCGGAAGGGGCGCTTCTTTTCTGCTCGAGTCGGTGGAGGGCGGCGAGCGCATCGCACGCTATTCCTTCATCGGCGTGGCGCCCAAAGCCCAGTACATCCTGCGTGGAGACGAAGTCGAAATCGTCGAGGGAGACACCAGCCGCCGTGTAACGCTCGAACCCGGCAGCGACCCGACGACGTTCCTGCAAGCCGAAATCGAGCGATTTCCCTCCACACCGCGATCTGGTCTGCCGCGCTTCATCGGCGGATTGGTCGGTTACCTGGGCTACGAATCGGTGCGACACTTCGAGACGACGCTCGCCCCGCAGATGCCCCAGGCCGACCTGCCCGATGGTCTCTACCTGCTCAACGATACCGTCGTCGCCTTCGACCACGCCCGCCGCTCGCTGTTTCTGATCGCCAACGTACTGGACGGCGACGTAGAAGCGGCCAACCACAAACTGGACGAGATCGAGGCGCGCCTGCGCCAACCCGTACCGGCCAACGAGCCCAACGACCCCGTCGAGGCCGTCACGCAGTCCAACATGACCCCCGAAACCTTCAAAGATAGGGTCAGCCGCGCCAAGGAATACATCGCCGCGGGCGACATTTTCCAGGTGGTGCTTTCCCAACGCTTCAGCCGCGAAACCACCGTCGAGCCATTCGATGTGTATCGCGCCGTACGCCGTTTGAATCCCTCGCCCTACATGTTCTTCTTCGACTTTGGCGAACTGGATGGGGAACCGTTTTATTTGGTGGGCGCTTCGCCTGAGATGTTCGTCCGCCTGGAAGGCCGGCGCGCCGCCTTGCGCCCCATCGCCGGCACCCGTCCCCGTGGAGCCGACGCCCAGGCGGATGCCGCCCTGGCCGAAGAACTGCTCGCCGACCCCAAAGAGCGCGCCGAGCACGTCATGCTGGTCGACCTGGGACGCAACGACCTGGGGCGCGTCTGCGAGTACGGCACGGTGCAAGTCTCCGAATTCTTCACTATCGAACGCTACTCTCACGTCATGCACATCGTCTCCCACGTGGAAGGGACGCTGCGACCCGGCCTGGGCGCTTTCGACCTGGTGCGCGCCGCCTTCCCTGCCGGCACCGTCAGCGGCGCACCGAAAGTGCGCGCCATGGAGATCATCGCCGAACTGGAGAACAATCCGCGCGGACCCTATGCCGGCACGGTCGGTTATTTCGGCTTCGACGGCGCCATGGACACCTGCCTGGCAATTCGCACCATGGTCGGGCGCGGACATACCGTCAGCGTGCAGGCCGGCGCGGGTATCGTTGCCGATTCTGACCCGGCGAACGAATACCAGGAAACAGTCAACAAAGCCAAGGCAATGTTGAAAGCCATCGAAATTGCGGAAACAAACGGTTAATCGTTCCACGGTTGATCCTTTGGAGGACAAAATGCTTGTACTGATCGATAACTACGACTCATTCACTTATAACCTGGTGCAATATTTCGGCGAACTGGGCGCAGACGTAAAAGTCTTTCGCAACGACCGCATCAACCTCGACGAACTGAGCGCCCTCAACCCAACCCACCTGGTCATTTCCCCCGGGCCCGGAGAACCTATCAAAGACGACGGCATTTCCCCGGAGGCCATTCGCCACTTTACCGGCAAAATCCCTGTTTTGGGCGTTTGTCTTGGTCACCAATGCCTGGGCGCCATCTACGGCGGCAAAGTGGATCGCGCCGCCCGACTGATGCACGGCAAAACCTCGCAGATCAATCATAACGGCCAGGACATCTTCAAAGGCGTTCCGTCTCCCTTCGAGGGCATGCGCTACCACTCCCTGGTCGTCTACGACCCCGTCCCCGAGGAGCTGAGCGTGACCGCCACCACACCCGAAGGCGAAATCATGGGACTCAAACACCGCGAGCATCCCACCTTCGGCGTCCAATTCCACCCCGAGTCGATCCTGACCGAACACGGGAAACAAATTCTGAAGAATTTCCTCGAGCTATAGCCCAACATACAAACGAACCAGAGAAAAGGAGAAAGTCATGTTAAAACCTTATATCGGCAAGGCCATTAATTTTCAAAACCTGAGCGCCAGCGAAGCGGAAGAGGCCATGAACATCATCATGAGCGGCGAAGCCACGCCGGCGCAGATTGGCGCTTACCTGGTTGCCCTGCGCATGAAAGGCGAAACCGTGGACGAGATCACCGGATCGGTACGCGCCATGCGCTCCAATGCTCTCAAAGTCAAAGTGTCCGACCGCTCTACGCCCATTTACGACGTCGTCGGCACCGGCGGCGACGGCGCGCACACCTTCAACATCTCCACCGCTGCCGCCTTCGTCGTGGCCGGCAGCGGACGCAAAGTTGCCAAACACGGCAACCGCGCGGCCTCGTCCCAATGCGGCAGCGCCGATGTGCTGGCAGCCTTGGGGCTCAACCTCGACCTGACCCCGGAGCAGGTTGGGAAAGCCATTGATGAAGTGGGCATCGGCTTCATGTTCGCGCCCAAATTCCATCCGGCCATGAAACATGCCGGCCCGGTGCGCTCCCAACTCGGACAGCGCACCATCTTCAACATTCTCGGCCCATTGAGCAACCCTGCCGACGCCGACATCCAACTCACCGGCGTTTTCTCCCCCGACCTGACCGAACCGCTGGCGAACGTCCTCAACGAACTGGGAACACGCGCAGCGCTCGTCATCCACGGCGCAGGCGGCACCGACGAACTCAATGCAAGCGGCCCCAATCGCATCAGCCACCTGAAAGATGGCGCGGTGCGCACCTACGACTTCGACGCCACGGAACTCGGCCTGGCCCGCACAACCATCGAAGACCTGCGCGGCGGCACACCCGACGAGTCCGCCAGCATGATGCGTGACCTGTTGGGCGGAAAGTCTGACGGCGCGCGCCGCGATGCCGTGCTGCTGAACGCTGCCGCGACGCTGGCCGCCGAAAGCGGCAACTTCAAGTCCACGCTGGGCGAGGCGCGCGAAACGCTCGATTCAGGCGCGGCGCTCCAAAAACTGGATGCGCTGGTAGAATTCTCGAAATCTTTTTCAGCGTAAGACACAGGCGCAAAATCTTTATTGTTGATTACCAATGACCAATATTCTTGACACTATCATCGCCCATAAAAAGACGGAGATCGTAAAACTCGATGCATCAGCCTTGCGCTACGCGGCAGAGTCTGCGCCGCTGCCGCGAGATGTCCTGGCTGCGCTCAGTGTGTCTGCCGGCCCAACGAAAAATGAGACCGCGAGCAGGGAGCAAAAGGTAAGGCTGATTGCCGAACTCAAGCGCGCCTCGCCATCTAAGGGCATCCTGGCCCCCCACCTCGACCTGTTCCAGGTGGCAAAGATGTACACGGCCAACGGCGCTGCCGCCATCTCCGTCCTGACCGACGAGAAATTCTTCCTCGGCAAGCTGGACACGCTGCGCGAACTTCGTTTCACGTATCAAATCTCTGCGCCGTTGTTGCGCAAGGACTTCATCATCGACGAACGCCAGGTCTACGAGACGCGCGCCAGTGGCGCAGACGCCATCTTGCTGATCACCGCCGCCCTGCCGGACGATGCCCACTTTACGGCTCTGCACAGCCTGGCGCTGGAGTTGGGCCTGACGCCGCTGGTCGAAGTGCACACCGCCGACGAACTGGCGCGTGCGCTGAAGCTTCCCGGCCTGAAGCTGGTTGGCATCAACAACCGCGACCTGACGACCTTCAACGTCTCGTTGGCGACGACGGAACAGTTGCGCCCCTTGATTCCCGCCGGGGTCGCCGTTGTCGCCGAGTCGGGCATCTTCACCGCCGCGGATGTGGCGCGTTTAAAGGCCGTTGGCGTGGACGCGGTTCTGGTCGGCGAGGCCCTGATCACCGCCACAGACATCGGCGCAAAGGTTAGAGAGCTATCCGGTTTAACGGAAAAGATGTTTTAGCCATAAAGATTTTTCCGCGCAGAGAAAAACAGCCATGTACATCAAAATTTGCGGCATTACCTCCCTGAAGGATGCCTTGATCGCCATCGACGCCGGTGCCGACTACCTGGGCTTCAACTTCTACCCGCCCTCCCCGCGTGCGCTTACGCCGGGAGCTTGCGCCGAGATCACCTCCGTGCTGGAAAAAGAGTTCCCGGCAATCAAACGTGTAGG
Source organism: Anaerolineales bacterium (assembly GCA_046704785.1). GTDB lineage: Bacteria > Chloroflexota > Anaerolineae > Anaerolineales > Villigracilaceae > JBJKRF01. The sequence goes on from JBJKRF010000053.1 coordinate 4,819, forward strand.
CGTATTCGTGAACATGTCCGTCGAGCAGGTGACGAGCATCCTGAACCAATGCCATCTCGACCTGGCCCAACTGCACGGCGACGAGTCGCCGCGGGCACTGGCCGCGCTCAAGGAACGCGCCTTCAAGGCCGTCCGGCTGGCAACAGACGAAGGGACGAACCGCGAGACGAATAAACGCGTGCCCAATTTCACGGAATATACCCTCTTCCGGCAAGGCCAGTCGCCTTCCCTGCTGGTGGATGCTGCGGTCAAAGGCGCCTATGGCGGCACCGGCATTCCGGCCAACTGGCTGGCCGCCGCCGAGTTGGCGAAACGCCATCCAGTGTTGCTGGCCGGCGGTTTGACGCCCTCGAACGTGGCCGAGGCGGTGCGGCAAGTGCAGCCCTGGGGCGTGGACGTGGCTTCCGGCGTGGAATCCCGCCCCGGCAAAAAAGATGCGCGCAAGATGAAGGCTTTCGTGCAGGCCGCACGCGCGGGTACGGCCCAATGAACGGGCTGCGTACGATCCTTCCATTCCCAAGAAAGAGAGTGTCTGGAATGCAAGACACCCTTGCAAGGATATGCCAATGACGACTTTAATCCCTCACAAATTCGGCCCGTACGGCGGGCAGTACGTGCCAGAGACATTGATGCCGGCCCTGATCGAGCTGGAGCAGGCTTTTGTGGCTTCACGCAGCGACGCGGCGTTCCAACAACGATTCGATAAATTAATGGCCAGCTACGTGGGGCGTCCGACCCCGCTGAGCTATGCTGAACGGCTTTCGGAGAAGCTGGGCGGCGCGCAAATCTACCTGAAACGCGAAGACCTGGCGCACACCGGCGCACACAAAATCAATAACGCCCTGGGGCAAGCCCTGCTGGCCAAACAAATGGGCAAACGGCGCATCATCGCCGAGACGGGCGCCGGGCAGCACGGGGTCGCTTCGGCGACCGCAGCGGCGCTGTTGGGGCTGGAGTGTGTGGTCTACATGGGCACGGTGGACATCGCGCGGCAGGAGCCCAACGTGTTCCGCATGAAATTGCTCGGCGCACAGGTGCGCCCGGTCTCTTCGGGGACGCAAACCTTGAAGGACGCCATCAACGAGGCCATCCGCGATTGGGTGACCAACGTGCGCGATACGCATTACCTGCTGGGGTCGGCGCTGGGCCCGCATCCCTACCCGACGATGGTGCGCGAGTTCCAGTCGGTGATCGGGCGCGAGGCGCGCGAACAGATGTTGACCCAGGTTGGGCGGCTGCCGGACACGATAATCGCCTGTGTGGGCGGCGGTTCGAACGCGATCGGTATTTTCAGCGGATTCCTGGACGACGAGTCGGTGGAATTGGTGGGCGTGGAGGCTGGCGGAAGCGGGATCGAAAGCGGCCGGCATGCGGCGCGTTTCGGCGACCCGTCGAAGGGGCGCATCGGCGTCATCCACGGCACGCGCACTTACGTGCTGCAGACGCCCGACGGGCAGATCGCCGAGACGCACTCTGTTTCGGCTGGCCTGGACTACGCCGCCGTAGGGCCGCAACACGCCCAATTACGGGACCTGGAGCGCGCCTTTTACACCTCGGCGACGGACGAAGAGGCCCTGGCAGCTTTTTCGACGCTCTCCAAGGTTGAGGGCATCATTCCGGCATTGGAGTCGTCGCATGCGGTGGCGGAAGCCGTGAAGCGCGCCCCCAAGATGCGCAAGGACCAGATCCTCCTGGTGAATCTGTCGGGACGTGGAGACAAGGACCTGAACACCGTTATCCAGGCCTTTGGGGAAACGCTTTAGCGTTTCGAATCCTTCTGGCTGCAAACAACTTTCCAAAAAACGGGACGCCGCACCACCCGCCATAACAGGCAACGAGGAATCATGAACAGATTGGACGAGGCTTTCAAAAACAAACCGATTTTCATGCCCTACTTTCCGTTGGGCTATCCCACGCTGGAACTTTCCGTCGATGTGATCGAGGCCCTGGCAAAGAACGGCGCAGACGTGATCGAGGTCGGGTTATCTTTCTCCGACCCGTTAGCCGATGGGCCCGTCAACCAAAAAGCGACGCAAATAGCCCTGGAAAACGGTATTACTCTCAGTAAGGCGCTAGCGGATGTAAAAGAACTACGCCGGCGCGGCGTAAGCATTCCCTTGATTTTGATGGGCTACTACAACCCGATACTGGCTTACGGGTTGGCGCGTTTCGTCGCGGAGGCGGTCGCTGCCGGGGCCGACGGCTTCATCATCCCCGACCTGCCGCCGGAGGAAGCGGGCGAGTTCGAAGAGGCGCTGCGCAAAACGCCCTCCAACGGCAGCAGCCCTCTCCCGCTGGTGCGCATGTTAGCCCCGACGACGCCCGGCGAACGTATGGAAGCCATCGCGCGCGGCGCGCAGGGGTTCATCTACCTGGTCAGTGTGACCGGCATCACCGGCGAACGCCGGGAAGTGGCTGCCGGACTGCCAAACCTGATCACACAGGTGCGCAAACACACCACCACGCCCGTCTGCGTGGGTTTCGGTATCAGCACACCGCAGCAGGCCAAAACCGTCGGGGCAATCGCCGACGGCGTCATTGTCGGCTCAGCTTGCGTCCGCGCCATTGGTGAGAGCCAGACACCGGTGGAGACAGCCAAGGCCTTCGCAAGGAGCTTTGGGGAAGCATTACAACAGGAACGATAGGAAATTTGCAATCGCATCAACAATCCACCCATTAACAGTCGATCAGGAGAATGACATGGCAGACTATTACGATTGCACCATTAAAGCCGGCTACTACAAGCTGTTCGGAGGGCCGGTTGGCGAACATACCTTCGCCATCGCAGAACAGGGCGGGGAAACGTATGCGTTCCCATGCTTTGGCAGCTTCGCACTACGTGAGAACGAACGTGGACAAACCGGTGTAATCTATCCAGCAGAACTCTGGTCACCCTGGATGATCGGCTCGCAGCCCCAGGGAAAAGCCTTCCCGGCCAACCTGTACGTGGCGCTGGGCATGTCGCAGTTCACCACCACGCCTAGAAGCGATTATCGTGTGCAGGACTGGGATCAGTGGTGGAGTTCTTTGCCAGAGGCGCTGCGCGGGCTGAGTCCGTCCTGCAACGCCGGGCTGCTCTATGCTGTGAACGGAGTCTGTCAGCAGGCGTGCAACCGCGTCCTATGGGCCATGCGTCAGGACTGGTTTACGTACACATCGGTCAATTGGCCGCCCAGCTTTTCCGCCAGCTACTGGGTCTACGGTTACTACGGCAAACTGACCGAAGGAGACGCCATCAACCTGGCAAACGAGTTGGTCAGGGAGGCAAAACGGCGGGCGGGCAGCCTTTCGTTCGGCTTGAGTCTCGAAGCTGATCAAGAAGAGACCAAAGCGCTCGCCAAAATAGACCAGAAGGCCATGAAAGCTTCCCTGCGCAAAACCCACAAAGCGCTCACAACTCACAGATCGGAACGGACGCGTCACCGGGAAGTGAAAAAGATGCTGGAAGCCGCGCCGGGCACGGACGAGACCTTTGATTCCAAAAAACTTGGCGGCCTCCTGGCTCCCGACGAAAAATTCAACCAACTCAAGACGGAACTCGACAAACAACTTCTACGCGCGGAGGTCTCGCACAACGAATATGCAGAGCAAGTCAACCGCGCGTTCGGCCAGATGTTGGATGAGTTCCGCAATATTCTGCCAGCAGAGACCTTCAAAACCCTGTTCCGCGACGCGCCTGAAAGCGGGCCGGTAGAGATCATAGTGCGCCACCAAATGCCGGAGAGCTACGAAGCAGCCCAAGAGCAGATGCACATCTGATACTTTCCCTGATGCCCTATGACGAAGCGAGCAACCCATGAATGACCACGGACTCACCGTTCTGACCTGGAATATCTACCTCGGCGGCGATCACGCGCCGCTGATCAACGCGTCTCCCCAAGAACTGCCAGCGCGCATGTTGACACTCTGGCGTCAGGTGCGGCGGACGTTCTTCCCATCGCGGGCGCGCAGCATGGCAGCGATCATCGCACGCACGCAGCCAGACGTTATCGGGCTGCAGGAGGCCATGCGCTGGAGCATCGACCCGCGCCCCAAACTGGGCGTGTCTGTGCCTGCGACCGTCTACGATTTCATTCCGCTCCTGCTCGGAGAACTGGCAGCGTTGGGCGCTTTCTACGTACTGGCTGCCCGCTCTCCCGGTGTGGACGTGCTGCTTCCCACAACCGAAGGATTCGATGTTCACTTCGAGGATGCCCTGGCGATCCTGGTGCGGGTTCCCATGCCGGGAGAAGCCTTGGCCTGGTCGAACCCACGAGCCGAGCGCTTCAGTGCGAGTCTCCCGGTGCGCATCGGGGAGCAGAAACTATCCCTGTCGCGCCAATGGACTTCGGTCGACATCCGCAAAGGCGCGCACGCTGTGCGTTTCGTCAACGTGCACATCGAATTTGCCAGCCCCAACGTGCGCGACGCCCAATGCGCCGAAGTGCTTTCCGGGCCGGCAGAACCCACGGACCGTCCGGTTGTGCTGGTCGGCGATTTCAACGCCAAAGCGGAGGAATCGTCAATCTGGAAAATGTTTGCCGAGGCCGGTTTCACCGACGCCTTTTCAGTCGCCGGTGAAGGGCCGGGCGTGACCTGGGGGCAAGCTGAGGATTTACGCAACCCGGAGACAACGCTCGACCAGCGTCTCGATTGGATTCTCTATCGCGGTAAAGTACGCGCCATCTCATCAGTCGTAGTCGGCGCCGAACCCCGTGAGCGCACCCCAGAGGGGATGTGGCCCTCGGACCATGCCGGCGTGCTGGCACGTGTTCACCTTCAGAAATCCGTCAAAGAAAGAGGCTCTTCATGATTATGGAAGTCGCCATTTTGGATGTGATCCCCGGCCAGGAGCAGGCCTTCGAGGCCGCCTTTTCGGAGGCCGCTCCCATTATCGCCGGCGCGCCGGGATATGTCTCCCACCAGCTACAGCATTGCCTGGAAAGGCAGAATCGTTATCTGCTGCTGGTACAGTGGGAGACGCTGGAAGCGCACACGCTCGGCTTTCGCGGCTCCGAGGCTTACCAGCAATGGAAAAAGCTGCTGCACCACTTTTACGATCCTTTCCCGACGGTTGAGCATTACAGTTTGAGATTCGCCAACCCCGCTTGAGGAGGCCAACGTGAGCGTTCTCTGCCATTCCATCGAAGAAGTACGCAGCAACATCGACCGCCTGGACCGCCAGATTGTGGGCCTGCTGGCCGAGCGCGGACGGTACGTGGCGCAGGCCGCCCGGTTCAAGGCCACCACGCAGGCGGTCCAGGCGCCGCAGCGCGTGGAACAGGTCATCGCCAGGGTCACCACGCTGGCGCGGGAAGCGGGGGCCGACCCGTCAGTAACGGAACAGGTCTATCGGGCTATGATCGCGGCCTTCATCCAGGCGGAACTGGCCGAACACGCGAGACTCCACGAGGCCTGAAATATGTCCATCCGGTACGCGCAGGTCGTCCCGTGGGGCCGGAACTACGACGAGTATGTGCACATGTTCGACCTGCGCGCCCAAGACTTGCGGGGGCGACTCTTGGGCTGCGGCGACGGCCCGGCCAGTTTCAACGTCGAGTGCAGCCAGCGCGGCGGACGGGTGACCTCCGTCGACCCGATCTATCACTTTAGCCGGGAAGAGCTACAGCGGCGCATCGATGCAACCACACAGATCGTCCTGCAGCAGACTGAGGCCCACCGGGAGAAATTCCGTTGGGATTCGATCCGGTCGATCGACGCCTTGGGCCGCATCCGGCGACAGGCCATGCAGCGCTTTCTGAACTCCTATGAAACGGGCAAAGCTCAGGGGAAGTATGTTCCCGGCGAGTTGCCCCGCCTGCCTTTTGCCAAGCAATCGTTCGACCTGGCGCTTAGTTCGCATTTCCTGTTCCTGTACAGCGACAACCTGACCTACGACTTCCACGTGGACGCCATCCGCGAGATGCTGCGCGTGGCGCGCGAAGTGCGCATCTTCCCGCTGTTGGATATCAACGCCCGGCCCTCGCGCTACCTGGATGGCATTCTGGAGGCCTTTCAGGCGCACGAGCCGGAAGTCCGGCGGGTGAATTATGAATTTCAGCGAGGGGGAAATCAGATGTTACGACTTCAGGCGGCAAAGCGCCGTTAATTTATGCGGCCTTATTTTCCAGCCCGGATGGCCAGGCCGGCCACCACGCTGCTGAACGCGTTCGACTCTTTCACTTTTTCCGCGCCAAAGATGCGCGCCAGCAAAGCGCCGAACAGCGGGATGTTCGACGAGCCGCCCGTCTTGACCACGACATCCACCGCGCCCGGCTCCAGGCCCGAAGCCGCCAGCGTCTCGTATAGCACTTCTTCCACCCGCGTCACATAAGGCTGAATATCGTTCTCGAGGCGAAAATGTTAATTATACTTGAGAGTTTTTTCCTGTAAAATAAAGCCATGAAAGAAAAAGATCGATGACAGCCGTCGTGGCCTCCGTCAGCCTCAGTCCAACCCACAGCTTCAGCAAATCCACTCAGGGTCACATCCGCCTGCTGGCCGGGCTGGGCGTGGAAGGTGATACGCACCTGGGAGAAAAGGTGCAGCACCGCTCGCGGGTGGCGCGCGACCCGAGCCAACCCAATCTGCGGCAGGTGCACCTGATCCATGCCGAGTTGCATGACGAACTACGCGCCAAAGGCTTTCGCGTCTCCGCCGGGCAAATGGGCGAAAATGTCACTACGCGCGGCCTCGACCTGCTGGGCCTGCCCACCGGCACGCGCCTGCACCTGGGCGAAGCAGCCGTGGTGGAAATCACCGGGCTGCGCAATCCGTGCACGCAGTTGGATGACTTCCAGGCGGGTTTGATGAAAGCCGTTTTAGATCACGACGAATCGGGCCAACTGATCCGCAAAGCCGGCGTGATGGGCGTCGTGCTGTCCGGCGGCGAGTTGCGCCCCGGCGACCCCATCCGCGTGGAACTGCCGTCGGAGCCGCGCCACGCGCTCGAACCGGTTTGACAAACCGCGCTGGCGCGACCCAACTCGACGACCATCTTTCTACGGAAATCTCAAAAAAGTGAAGGATTCTCCGTTCCGCCGCACCGATTCCCAAAGAGCCAAGCGGGGGTGATTCGGGGGTTTCAACCTATTAAGGTATAATACTATCGATTTTGGGCTGGCTGGAATCCATCGCTTTTCGGCCAAATCAAGACGCAAGGCAACCATACACAATGAATATGTCCCTCACACTTTCCGCTGACTATTGGCAGAATATTTCCATCACTCCATCTGACATTGAGCTTTTGCAGAATCATCTCTTCGAAACAGAGACGCCATCGAGCACGCAAGAACTGGCCGGCGTTTTGGTCGAGCAACGAATCGACAGCGAGCGCGAAGCGCAGATCAAGAAACAACAGACGGGTGGCGACCTTTATCTCCCCAAAGAGCACTACAAAAAAGGTCAGAAACTGATCTTCCCCGCGCTGGAATTTCGAAAAGGTGAAGTGGTTTCCGTGCGGCCTGGCAACAACCCGCAGCACGGTATGTTCGATGTGATCGACGTCCTGCTCGATAACGGCGTCCAGAAATCTTTTGCTGCCGCCCTGGAACAACATGCGCTGAACGAGCCTCCCCAGGAGACCGACCAACCGGAAAACGGTCCGCAAGAGATCGTAGAAACTTTCGGCGAAGAGATCGAGAAGAAACTCAATGCTGCATTGGCGCTAGACGAAAGCCTGGTTCAGGTCGCAGGACGCTGGTTCCCGCATGCCCTACTGGTCGATATCAATGCGGGCCATCTCAACCTGGCCGAGGCCATTATGGAAATGGCCGGCGGCGCGCCCCAAACCGCAGCCTCCCTGATGGAACAGGTGGAACTGCCCCAAAATGACAACACGAAGCTGACCGAATTCTCTCTGAACTACGCGCTACAAGAGGACGGGCGCTTCGACGAAGTCGGCCCGGCTGGTCAGGTCTTGTGGTGTCTGAAGCGCCTCGAGCCCCAGGAAGTCCAGCAGGTGCCCCCGTATCTCAAATATAACTCAATCGACTACGACCGTTCCTTGCTGAATGAACAAATGCTGGCCCTGGAAGCCGATCTCGATGACGAGTTGAGCGAGGCAGACGCCTCCTCCGAAGCCGTTGATGAGGTGACCATCTGCCTGTCTTATCCGCACTGGCGCGCCGGGACTTTGCCAATCTCCCCTCGCGCAGCTTCGCTCTTTCCCACGGCCTACGAATCGCCCCGCATCCGCTTCACCCTCGTCGACGGCAAAACCGGCGATAGACTGCCGGCCTGGGTGGTACGTGAACATCATTACGTCTACGGACTGCGCGAGTGGTACGAAAAGCTGGAACTCTTCCCTGGCAGCTATGTGGATATCCGGCGCGGCGAAACCCCCGACGAAGTGATCGCCGACCCGCGCACGCGACGTCCGACCCGCGAATGGATCCGCACCGTCCTGGCCGGAACGGACGGCGGCCTGGTCTTCGCCATCCTGCGCCAGAGCATCGCCTGCGACTACGACGAACGTAGAGTCATTTTCGTCCCAGACCTGGAAAACGTCGACCAGGCCTTCTCGCAGGCTTCCAAAAACCGCCAGCCGCTGGATAAACTCATCAAAGGGATGTTGCGCGAGCTTTCCAAGCTCACCCCGCAAGGACACGTGCACGCCGAGGAACTGTATTCGGCGCTCAACATCTTACGCCGCGTCCCCCCGGCGCCGCTTCTGGCCGCGCTCGTCTCCTCGGACAACTACGTCCATATCGGCGACCTGTACTTCCGCCTGGCCGAGATGATGCCGGAGGAGGAGTGAGCGCATGATGAGTCTGGTCAAACCAACGGTCAATACGCTCTTCCACATCGACTTCGACTGGTGGCAAAACAGCGAACGAGACTGGCACATCCACCTGCGCAGCCTGCTGTGCCCGGAACACCAGGAGACCTTCGCCAACGTCAAGAATGACGAAAAGATCGACTTCGTCGATCCTGCCACCGCCGAGGTGCGCCCGCTGGACGGCTTGCAGCAAGTCATTCTGACGCACTGCGCCAAACAACCCGGCTTCGTCACCGAACAAACCAGCCTGGTGGAGGCCGTCTTCCGCACGTTTATGTCCAACGGTAACCGTCCACTCTCCTCGCAAGAGTTATCCGAACTACTTGCGAGGCCGGCAAACACCATCCTTATCACGCTTTCCGGAGCGCGGGTCTACAAGGGCATCCGCCCTGTCCAGGAATAAGTTCGTTCACAACGCCCCAGTAGCTCAACGGACAGAGCAGCAGCCTTCTAAGCTGTTGGTTGTGGGTTCGAATCCCGCCTGGGGCGCTCGAAAATTTTTCCGGCGATTGACCCGAAATCTCATCTTATCCATATAATAGTCCTTAGGAGGCTACTCAGCAATGACAACCAAACGTAAAGGTCTGATTCAGTTAGGCGGCCAGGATGTCACCATCGTCGGTGACGACATCAAAGTCGGACAGAAAGCCCCTGATTTTAGCGTTCTCAAAACAGATTGGACCTTGACCGAAGGTCTCAAAGAAACCGACGGCAAAGTTCGCATCATCGCCGCCGTCCCCTCGTTGGACACCAGCGTATGCGACCGCGAGACGCGCCGCTTCAACGAAGAAGCTGCCAGCCTCAGTAAAGACATCGCCATCCTGGTGATCAGCGCCGACCTGCCCTTCGCGCAGAAACGCTGGTGCGGTGCGGCCGGCGTCAACCAGGTGGTCACGCTGTCCGACTCGCTCAAAGCTGATTTCGGCGAGAAATACGGCTGCCTGATCGAAGAGCGCCGCATCTTGCGCCGCGCCGTATTCGTAGCCAACCGCCAGGGTTTGGTCACCTATGCAGATTACATGCCCGTCCTCGGTGACGAGCCGAAATACGACGAAGTTCTGGCCGCTGCCAAAGAGGCGCTGGCAAACCAAGCATCATAGTGATAGTAGTGAGGGGAGTTGCCTGCACTACTCCACTCCCACGAGTTGAGGAGCTGCCCAAGGAGTTCGAGATGAAAGCTGTCATCTGGAAAAGAAAGTCTGAAAGAGAACATCCGGGCAGACCTCGCACATTTTTCGAAACAGTGAGTTGGCAGGTATATATGCGACCCCAAGTTTGGAGCCCTCCCACCGATCTCTACGAAACAGAGACAGCCTACATCGTCCGTGTGGAAATTGCCGGCGTTCAGGAACAGGACTTTTCCGTCGTCGTAGAAAACAACGTCCTGACGGTGCACGGCACCCGCCGTGATACCTCCCAACGTCGCGCCTTCCACCAGATGGAAGTCCACTACGGCGAGTTCAGCGCCGTAGTCTCCGTTCCCGGCCCCGTCGACCCCGAAAAATCGAATGCCGAATACGAAGACGGCTTCCTGGTCATTACATTACCCAAAGCAAGCCCTAATCTCACTGGCACCGTTTGACGCCCGCTTATGCCTGCCTCCCGTTGGCAAACAAACCCCATCGACCTTTTCGACTGGACCGACGAAGACGAGGGTGATCTGATTGACGCCTTCCTACCGTCGGTTCTGCCCCGCTTCCCCGCGAACAAAAAAGAAGCGGACTCCCCGCAATCGGACTTCGCACAGGAAACCGCTCTCGCGCCTGAAACGGTTGCCATCCTGCCCTTGCGCGGCCTGGTCGTTTTCCCCCAGACCGCCGTCCCCTTGACGATTGGACAGCCCCGTTCCATCAAACTGGTAGACGATGTCGTCGCCGGAAATCGCCTCGTCGGCCTGGTGGCAGCCAAAAATCCGGATTTGGAAACCCCCGGCCCCGATGACCTGTACCGCATCGGCACGCTGGCAACCGTCCATCGCCTGCTGCGTGCGCCGGACGGCACCATCCGCCTGCTCGTCCAGGGCATCGAACGCTTCAGCGTGCAGGAATTCACCCAAACCGAACCGTATCTCATGGCAAGCATTCAGCGCTTGCCAGAGACGGTGGAAGAGGGCATCGAGATCGACGCCCTGGCACGTAACGCCCGCGACCAGTTCGTCCAGATCGCCGAACTGATCCCGTCCTTCCCGCGCGAACTAGTGGCCTCCATTGAGGCGCTCGAAGACCCGCTCCAGACCATCTACACCATTGCCAACTTCCAACGCATCGAACTGGAAGAGGCTCAGAATCTGTTGGAGTTGGATTCGACCGCCGAAAAGCTCCGCAAGCTGGTGAGCTTCCTGGTGCGCGAGACGGAAGTCTTGCAGCTTGGGCAAAAGATTCAGAACGAGGCGCGCTCCGAGATCGACAAGGTGCAGCGCGAATACTTCCTGCGCGAGCAGTTGAAAGCCATCCAAAAAGAGCTGGGCCAACAGGACGAACAGGCCGTCGAAGTGGAGGAATTCCGCAAAAAAATCGAAGCGGCCAAAATGCCGGCGGAGTCGGACAAGATGGCGCGCCGCGAGCTGGAACGCCTCTCGCGCCTGCCCACCGCTGCCGCAGAGTACGGCGTCATCCGCACCTATCTCGACTGGCTGGTCTCGCTGCCCTGGTCCACGACCACAACAGACAACCTGGACATCGCGCACGCGCGCCAGGTGCTGGAAAAAGACCATTACGGGCTGAAGGATATAAAAGAACGTATCCTGGAGTTCCTGGCCATCCGCAAGCTGCGCATCGAGCGCAAGGAGGAACAAAAACCCTCGGAAGACGCCATCCGGCATGAGCGGGAAGGCGTGATCCTGTGCTTCGTCGGGCCGCCCGGCGTGGGCAAGACCTCGCTGGGGCAGTCGATTGCCCGCGCCATGGGGCGCAAGTTCATCCGCATTTCGCTGGGCGGCGTACGCGACGAAGCCGAAATCCGCGGACACCGGCGCACGTACATCGGCGCCATGCCTGGGCGCATTCTGCAAGCCCTGCGCCGCACCGAGACGCGCAACCCGGTCTTCATGCTGGATGAGATCGATAAGCTGACCACCGACTTTCACGGCGATCCGGCCTCGGCCCTGCTCGAAGTGCTCGACCCCGAACAGAATGGCGAATTCCGCGACAATTATCTGGAAGTCGCCTTCGATCTGTCACAGGTGATGTTCATCACCACGGCCAACACGCTGGAGACCATCCCCGGGCCGCTGCTCGACCGCATGGAACTCATCGCGCTTTCGGGCTATACGGAAGGCGAAAAAATTGCGATTGCCAAAGGCTACTTGATTCCGCGACAGATCCGTGAGAACGGGCTCAGGCCCGCCGAGGCCCGTTTTACGGTCGATGCGCTGCGCAAGATCATCAACCAGTACACTCGCGAGGCCGGTGTCAGGAACCTGGAACGTACCATCGGCTCTATTTGTCGTAAGATTGGGACAAAGATTGCCGAGGGCAAAGCCAAATCGTCCAGGGTCACGCCCAGGCTGGTGGAAGAGTTCCTAGGTCACCCTCCCATTCACAACATGGAAGCCTTAAGTCTGCGCACGTCGGTGCCCGGCGTTGTGCCCGGCCTGGCTTGGACGCCTTACGGCGGCGACGTGCTCTTCATCGAAGCGACACAAATGCCCGGCGCAAAAGCCTTTCAAATCACCGGTTCCATCGGCAACGTGATGCAGGAGTCGGCGCGCGCGGCGCTTTCTTACGTACGCTCACACGCCACGGAACTGGGCATCGAGCCGGATTTCTTCGAGAAAACCGACATCCACATGCACATCCCCTCCGGTGCGCAGCCCAAGGATGGGCCTTCGGCGGGTGTCACTATGGCAACCGCCCTGACTTCGCTCCTATCGGGGCGTCTGGTCAAGCCTGGCCTGGGGATGACCGGCGAGATCACGCTGCGGGGGCAGGTTTTGCCGATTGGCGGCGTCAAGGAAAAGGTGCTGGCCGCCCATCGCAACGGCCTGAGTACGATCATCCTGCCGAAGCAAAACAAATCCGACCTCGAAGATGTACCCGCCGAGGTCAAGAAAATGATGAAATTCATCTTCGCCGAAAACATCGAGGAAGCCATCGGCGCCTCCCTGGAAACGCCAAACACGGCCCCCCATAAGCGTAAATCGACTCTAAAGGGAAAAAATAATGTCAAAGGTGATGCTCGCTGAAGACGACCCCACAATGGTCTCCTTGCTCAGGACACTGCTGACCATGGAAGGCTTCGACACAGTTATCTTGAGCGAAAACGAAGATGTAATCGAGGCGCTTTCACGGGAAATGCCTGACGTTGTCCTAATGGATGTGCACCTGACCCAAGGGAACGGGATCGATTTTCTGAAATCCATACGCGCCAACGGGCCCCTGTCCAAGACGATCATCATCATGTCATCGGGCATGAATATGGCTGACGAATGCATCGCCGCCGGCGCTGATCGCTTCTTAATGAAACCCTACATGCCGGAAGACTTAATTCACGGCATTCGCGAGTCGCTCAGTGGACCTTCGAATTAGCCTCCCCTGTGACCACAATTCGCGCTTTTCGCTATCCTGAAGATTATCCCGCCGTGCTCGATCTCTGGCAACACATGGAGCAGGGCGTGAAAGTCAGTCGCTCCGACACGCCGGAAGAAATCCAGAAAAAGCTCCAGCGCGATCCCGACCTGTTCCTGGTCGCCGAGCAGGACGGCCACATCGTCGGTTCCGTGATCGGCGGCTTCGACGGGCGCCGCGGCATGGTCTACCATCTGGCCGTGGCGCGCGAATATCGCGGGCAAGGGCTGGGCTCGCAGTTGATGGATGAACTGGAGGCGCGCCTGCGACGCAAAGGCTGCCGTCGCGCCTATCTGATGGTGGTAGACGACAACCAAAATGCCATGCAGTTCTACGAAAAACGCAACTGGAAAGAAATGGAGAACATCCGCTCGTATGGCAAAAACCTGGACTGACTCCCCGAAACGCCCGGCTGTGTTCCCGTTTGAGCAGGAAGACGGCCCCGACAAATGAGCCTGCGCATCGGCATTTTGACCGTCTCCGACCGCTCCGCGCGCGGCGAACGCCCCGACGCCTCCGGCCCGACGCTGGCCGGTGCCGCCGCCGCCCAGGGCTGGACGGTCGTCAAACAGGCCGTCCTCCCGGATGAGGCCGGGACCCTCGAACGCACCCTGGCCGAGTGGGCCGACTCCGGCAAACTCGATTTGCTCCTGACCACCGGCGGCACCGGGTTTGCACCCCGCGACGTTACGCCCGAAGCAACGCGCGCCGTGGTCGAGCGCCTGACCCCCGGCCTGGATGAGGCCATGCGCGCCGCCAGCCTCCAGGTCACGCCGCACGGTATGCTCTCACGCGCCATCTCCGGCATCCGCCAACGGACGCTGATCGTCAACCTGCCGGGCAGCCCCAAAGGAGCGCTGGAAAATCTGCAAGTGATCGTCCCCGTCCTGCCGCATGCCATCGAACTGTTGCAAGAAAGCCCCAAGTCCGAGATGGGCCACACGCACGGTTAAACGACGAGACAGCCCAAAGAACCAGGTTCACCCATCATGCGAGATGAAGCGGAGTTGTGGGGGGGGGGGGGGGGGGGGGGGGGGGGGGCGCCCCCCCCCCAACGTTTTAACCACGCGGCGGCCCCGATACCCA
>JBJKRF010000054.1:0-18388 GCA_046704785.1 Anaerolineales bacterium
GCGGTGATGGTCAATGGATAGCTGCCGCCCGTGCCTGCGGCAGGCGTCCCGCTCAAGGTAGCCGTGCCATCGCCGTTGTCGCTGAAGGTCACCCCGCTCGGCAGGGCGCCCGTTTCGCTGAGGGTCGTGGCCGTGGGATAGCCCGGCGTGGTCGTGACCGTGAAGGTACCTGCCGTCCCTACCGTGAAGGTCGTATTGTTCACGCTTGTGATGGTTGGCGATTGATTGACCGTCACTGTATCACTACAGGTATTATTCGTTTCATCAGACTCAAGAATATCGTTATCCGGATCGACGGCGCAGGTCCCGGCGCTGCGCGGATTGTCATAAACGCCCGCTACGGTCGGCGTCACCGGAATCTGCACGTCGAAAGCGCCCGTGGTTGCGCCCACCGCCACCGAGCCGCCGGAGGCCGTGCAACTCAGCGTATTCGTGGCAATGCCGCAGTTGATGTTCGCAGAATTGGTGACGTTCGTAACATTGGCAACGCTGACCGATCCATACGTCAACCCACTGGTGGGCAGATCATCGCTCAGGATAGTCTGGCCGCTGGTGAAATTGGCGGCCAGCGCGTCGGTGTTGGCTACGTGAATCGTCCAGGTCCAACCGGTGGGGAAGCTGGTCGTCCCGCCGACATCGTCCGACTTGGCCGCCGTCAGGTCGGGATGGGGGATCAGGGTGATCGTCGGGTCATTGGGCGCCGCCGTACCCGGATCGTCGGTTAGCACCGTTTGGCTGGGGTCGAAGCTGACGGTGCCCTGGTTTGAAACCTGACCTGTATTGGCCGGCACCAGCGGGTTATTGATCGTAACGTTAAAGGTGATAACGACGGATTTTCCCAGTGGCAGTGTGCCGACACTCTCATTGATGGTCTCCCCCGACAGCACCGATGCGGGCATCACCGAGAACAGGTGTGGGCCGCCGCCAATCATGTTGGCAGATGCGGTCTCAATGCCAGATAAAATTTTGGCAAACGTAGCCGGTTTCGAAGCCATCTTGGGATGGGAAACGTCTGCGAGCGTTCCATTCTGACCCCGTTCTACAGCAACGCTCCCATTGTCAAGAGACCTGGTCGCCATTTCCCCCGCAGAATCTGCCACCGGGCCGGGGATGGTGCAGGTGCTGTTGGTGAACGTTGCGCCCGCCGAAATCGAGGCAACGCCGTCGGCGCCGAACGAACCATTTGCGCTGCCCGGGTTCTGACCTGTATTCCCAACATATGCTTCCATCTGCGCATCGTTGGCCGGGGAGGGCGTCAGCCCATCAATTTGGAATGTACTAGTGACGGTTGTATGATTTTGACGAAGGCCAATTCCCGGCGCGGTAATCGTGCCGTTGGTGGAACCGGTTGTCGTGTTTCCCGAAACCTTCAGACAGACGGAGGCCCCGGTCGCTTCGGTATTGTTCCCAGAGTCGACGCGAATGCCATAAATCGTACCGGACGAAGTCGTTGGCCGGGTTACGATGTTGTTCTGTATGAAGAAAACACCCGTGCCATCCGCACCACGGATTGTGGAGAGGATGCCATCTCCAGTAGTATTCTGGATGTTATTATCATGGATGTTGAGGTAAAGCGTGGGGGTATCGGTATTGGCAACCGCCGAATCTGCGCCAGTGTTGATGCCCGGCGAATTGACGGTGTTGTTCGCGTTGATCATATTGTACGAAATGCTACATTTCTCGGTCGCGGTGCCAAACAGGCTACAGGCGATGCCATCTCCTCGCACATTCGTGATATTGTTCCCCCCGCCAGAACCGCCGATGGTGAAATAGCCTGAACTGCTTTCTCCAATCGTGACCGCAATTCCATTCGTCCCCAGTCCTGAAGCCCCAGGCCCAGCCCCTGTAATGACATTGTTCTGAATCAACAGAGGACTTGCCAGACTGGCAATGTTGACTGCCGGCCCCGCGCTGGTATTCCCACCAATCACCTGGATACCCGCGCCATTCGGAAAGTTATTGATCGTATTGTTGCTAATCGTCCCGGCAGTGATCGAGGCTGCGCTTGCTCCGCGGATCTCCGAGATATTGACAGCCGACCCGAACGAACTGGCTGCACTCGTAGAGCTCGTAAAACTATTCCCCGTTATGGTCAGGTTTGAGATTGTACCCGCATAATTAAGGATATTGATCCCATCCTGGTATGAGTTATTCAAGGTGTTATTGGTAATCGACACCGTTCCGGAGACGTTGTTCTCCGTGGACCCGCCTCCATTGAGGTTGAAAGCCACATCTCCGTCGCTGGAGTCGTCTGAGGTATTCACGCCGTCGATGACGCTGTTTGCCAATGTGAAGTTCACAACGCTCGTACCAAAAATACCGCTCTTTGCAGCATTGGTAATCTTCATATAGCTGAAAGACGGGCTGGCAACATTCGACAACGAAATGCCGTGACCGCTGGTGCTCTGGATCGTTCCGCCTGTACAGGTCGATGCGAGCGAGGCGCAGGTTCCATTGTTACCGGTAACCGTAAAACTTCCGGTGGTATTCGTCAGCGCGATGCCGTTGGCCGCACCGTTCGCGGAGACACTCGTCAAGGTAAACGTCCCGCCGACGTTTGTAAGCGAGACGGCCGTCCCCGTGGTGGAGGTCACATTGACCCCGTCCTTCACGGTGACGCCGCTGATGCTGCCCGAACCGACCAACCCATTGTTCGCACCCGTCGACAGATTCACGGCCAATACGGTTACGCTGTTTGCCAGTGTAAGCGTATTCGTAATGGTCGGGTTGGAAGTCGCGCCCGGCAAAGTCGGGCTGTTCGGTGCGGGAGTGAAACCTAGCGTGGTCGCATTGAGGGCATCGCCTTGCCCAACCAGGCGTTCGTTGGCCTTCAACGTCAGCGCGCCGGTATAATTGCCCGATCCTTGGTAGATGAAGATCACATCGCCAGTAGAGTCTGGATTAGCTGTGATGAAGTTCGATAAGCTGGTGTAGGGATGCGAGAATCGGCCATCACAATTCGAGGCGCAGGCGCTGGCATTATTGATGAACCAAACACGATTGGAAACCGTCACCGTTACAGTTCCAACGCTGCTGCCGGTGCTGTTCGACAAAGTATAAGTAAATGTATCAGTACCGGTAAATCCGGCAACGGGTTCGTAAGTGAACGAACCGTCGGAGGCCACATTGACCGTGCCACCGTTGGCGCTGGTCGTGTCCGAGGCCGTGATCGTTCCCGTTGGGTTCAGGCCCAAATAGTCGTTGGCGAGCACCCCGGATGCGGCCGGAATCGAGATCGAAAGATTGCCCGTAGCAGTATAGTTATCATCGAACGCAATCGGCGAAACTGCCGCCGAACCGGGCACGTAGGTTGTGTTGCTATCAATCGTATCGGTATAGGCCAGGTTAGTAGCATCCGCCGTGCCGGTGTTCGAGATTGTGACGGTGTATTTCAGGGTATCGCCCGGGCTGGGAACACCGTTGCCATCCGCATCGGTCAGCAGCGTATAGGTCTTCAAGGCTGTGATCACCGGCCCGGCAGCACGCGCAATCGTCAGTGTGCCGAATGCGCCTGCAAAGGCAAGCGCTATCATCATCAGCCAGCGCCAGGCATGTATTCTGGCCCACAGGACAAACCTGTCCAATTTTGGAAACTTGAAAAAAGACATAAGAGAACTCCCAAAGAGCGTTGATAAAAGACTTTTCATGTTGACAGGCCATCTATGCCCAAGAATACCCATTGGCGTGCGTCTTGTTCGGGCACTGTCAATGACAGCTTTCCCTTAAGGATTTATCCGAAAATTAAAGAGGTAGTTTTTGCTGCAACAATCTCACCCGATCTGCAAATCGATCGCCCGGATAAGTTCTTAATCCTTGCAAGTACTTGAGAATGTCCAAACACGAACCAGTTGCAAAAAACAATTGATTTCCACAAACGCCGAACGTTTCTTCCGAATAAGATTCTGTTCTTTCTTGGAGGGCTAAACCACTCCAGCACGCCCAAGAAGTTGGACGTGCTGGACTAGCTTGTGAAAAACTCAAGGTCTTGTGAGCCAATACGACTCACGTACGCGGCGGATAAACGCCCTGCAGCGCAATGCAAAAGTAAAAGGTGAGATAGGGCTGCATGTTGTTGTGCGGCTGGTCGCCGCCGGCAGGCGCAATGGCGTTATCACTAAATTGTGTATTAGTTCCCGTCGTTCCCCAAACCTGAACGCCCACGCCCTGAGCAAACTGCTCATTTGCAGGCTTGGTATCTATTCCATCACTCAGCGATGCTGTCAATGTATGCGAATGGGAGGGAATCTCTGACTCAAGCAGAGTCACCGTATCGGACCCGCCGATTTCGCCCAAGTCGTGCAGCGACAGGCCGGGGCCCTGTCCCGGGTGCATGGGGGCGCGTCCCTGCAGGTTCGGCAGCGCGAAGTTCGATTTGCCGTTGCCACCGTAGGTGGTGCCCAACAGCGAGAAAAGCGCCGTATTCTGGCTGAGGGGCAGGAGTTGCCCATCACAAAAGGCCCAGCCCTTGGGAGCAAAGTTAAACGGGAAAATACGAATTTCGGCAACAAAAGGATCGGCCATGGTTCTTCTTTCTCCTTCGTGAAAAGTTCAAAGTAATCGCTACAACTTATGCCACATTCGTCTGTAAGCGTCCAAAAGCCATTTCTACGTCGGCGAGGGGAAAATGCCGAAGAGCGAAATGATGAAATCGACGCACAGATACGGCTGGAAATTGTTGTGAGGCTGGTTGCCTCCTATCGAGCCTATAGAATTAGGACTGACCGGCGAAGAGGGAACGTCTGTCCCGTAAGCGCTCACATTAACAACATTTGACGCCGCAGGAACATTATTTTGCGGTGAAGAAGTAGTCCCAAAGTTGTTTGTTCCTAAAAGGGGATGGGTATGCGCCGGAATCTGATTCACGGCCAGCGTTATTTCTTCGGCACCGCCAGTCTCTGCCAGGACAAGGCCGTTACCCATGTGAACCGGGATACGGCCTCGCAAATCCGGCAAGGCAAAGGTGGTCTGACCGTCCCCGCCATACGTTGTACCGATCAACTGAAACAAAGTTTCATATTCCGAAATCGGCAGCAATTGCCCCTCGCAGAACATCCAGCCTGCCGGCGCGAAGTTGCCTGCGAACATCCGAATTTCACCAACATAAGGTTGTGCCATGTTTTACTCCTTTTAGTTTGGCGACGGGAAAATACCCTGCAGCGCGATGCAGAAATTCAACGTCAAGAAGGGTTGCATGTTAAGATGCGCCTGACTTCCACCAGTATTTGCTAGTGAAGCCGGAGCCATTGCAACAAGATTCGATGCTACCGCATAGATATTTTGTGGATTGGAAGCAGATAGCACAGTGTTGGTATCAGGAGTAAGTGTGGTGGCAGGATTGGTCGAACCATTAAAAGGGTGATTGTGCGTCGGGATCTCCGCGATCGAAAGCGTATGGCTTTGCTCTCCGCCGCGCTCGCCCAGGGTATGGCTGCTGCCCACGTGAATCGGGGTTCTGGCCTGCAGATCGGGCAGCCCAAAATTTACGCGTCCGTCGCCGCCGAAAGTAGTACCCAGCAGCGAAAAGAGCGCTTGGTTCTGGTTGATGGGCAAGAGTTGCCCATTACATAACGCCCAGCCTTTCGGTGCAAAGTTAAACGAGAATATTCGTATTTCACTTAAAAACGGTTCTGCCATGCTTTCGTCTCCTTTTCATAATCCGAACAAGTGTAGGGTACAGTGATTTGAAGCAACAGCTACGGCAGGAGATTAAAAACAGCTTCATATTGGAAGCCGTTTTTATCCTGTGCAACAGGAACAAGGAAAATCGAAAGTTCTCCTAGTTGCGCATGTTTCAGGTTGTATATTCCTTGGGGGACAAACCGGTCGGATGGGCCATGAAAGAATAGGGAAAAAGACTCGTTATGCTCTGTCTTTACATGTTCGACAATTTCCGTCAGGTTTAGACAGAAAGGATGCGTCGGGTCGCTATCCAACGACACATCGAAGTCGGTGCCAACGTATTCGGCCAACAGGGTTGGTCTTAATTGCGCCAACGTCGTCATTGCTCTCTTCTCCCAAGATAACTTGTAACTTGCTACCCAACAACTCGCATTAAGTATGGTTCACGCCTGGAGTCCACATCATCTCATGGTAAACACTGTTCACTTCTCTGGTTTTCACGAACCCCAGCCGGGTGTACAAACGGATGGCCGGATTGAAAAATTCAACCCGCAAAACGATAGGCAATCCCAACCGGCTAGCTTCCTCCATCAAATCTCGAATAATCGTTGTCCCAATGCCGGCATTACAGTATTCCGGCAGAAGCGCGATATCCATAATCAACAACTGGCTGTGCAAGCGCTGAAGGATAAATCTCCCAATGGGAAGACCTTCCCGCTCGATGATTTGATGCACTGCTCCAGGATAGTTCGCCTGATAATGCTTGCACTGGGCCTCAAACTGCATTCGTAAAAAAGCTTCCTGCTGTTCAGCAGACCAGTCGACCAACGCCATTTCATCCATGCGAGTGCTGGCGTACACCCGATAGACAAACTCATCATCTTTTGCTTCAGCGGGCCGCAGCCTGACTTGCACATTATCAACCAAGAAATCTGTGTTCATTCGCAAATTTGTCAGCCGCAGCGTAGAGGATCATGATGAGCAAGTTATCTTTATGAAGATAGCAGAGATATTTCAAATTCTTACAGGCAATTCCCGTTACCCAAAGACGGCTCCGCAGACTATTTAAAACCGGGGACATTCATAGGGTGCTTTCCAGTTTTTACCGGAAAACACCCCTTATTTACATCTGATTCACGAACGATCCCGAAAGGCTACCGACGGGAATCTTAAATTTTGGCATACCGTGATTATAATAATACATTTCAGACCGGATTTCAACATTAAACTCCGTTTTAATCAATATTTATGCCTACGAAATCCCCTGATTTCCTTAAAAACTATCGTCAGCAGCCTCGAAAAGTGACCGCGACTGAGAATCCCCCAAAGGCTTCAACGACTTAACCGCAAGCCTTTATAGTTGCTCCAGTTGATCGACCAAGTTACGCAAGACATCAAAACCACCTTGCCAGAAAGCTGCGCTGCGCATATCAACCCCGGCGGTGGTCAAGATATGTTCAGGGGAGTCCGAGCCCCCCGCTTCGAGCAAATGCAGGTAACGTGGGACGAACGTCTCGCCTTCAGCCTTGTACTGTTTATAGAGAGAAAGGACCAGTAACTGCCCGAACGCGTATGCATAGACGTAAAACGGCGTGTGATAGATATGCGGGATGCTGACCCATTCCCAGCGAAACTCGTCGGCCACCTCCACTGAATCGCCGAATTGCTCATACAGGTTCTCCAGATAGGCCACGCAGAGTTCGTCCACCGAGACACCTTGCTGGACCATGGCATGTGCCTGATTCTCGAACAAAGCAAAATACGCCTGCCGCAGGATGGTTGCATAAGCGTCGTCCACCTGACGGAAGAGCATGTCGCGCCGCACAGACGGGTCCTGCTCGCCAGCCAGCAAATGGTCGATCAGGATCATCTCTCCAAAGGTGGAGGCGGTTTCGGCCAGCGGCAGCGTGGGCTCGTGAGTAAAGATGGTGTGCCGGTTGGACAGGACGCCGTGGACGGCGTGACCCATCTCGTGGGCCAAGGTAGCCACGTCTTCGGCATGGCCTTGATAATTGACCAGTACCCAGGGCGTCAGGCCCGGTTCCACCGTCCAGCAAAAAGCGCCGTCGCGCTTTCCCCTACGGACCTGGCTGTCCACATGCCCCTGATCGAGAACCCGCCGCGCAAACTCACCGACATAAGCGTGGAAGTTGGTGTACGCATCCAGCACCATTTCCACAGCCTGATCGAAATCGTACGATTTCTCCGATTTGGAGACCGGCGCATAAATATCATAGCGACGCAGGCGTTCCATGCCCAACATGCGCGCCTTGATGCCGAAGAAACGCTGGAAAATCGACGCATTCTTACGCGAAACGTCGAGCAATGTTTCCACCACCTCATCGGGGATGGCGTTCGACAGGTTGCGCGCCGCAATCGGACTGATGTAACTGCGCAGGCGCACATTCTCGTTATGCCAGTCGCGCACGATAGTCTGGTACATCTGCCCCAGCACAAGGCCTTGTTCACCATAGACGCGATAGAGTTCGCGATAGGCACCTGCCCGCGCGTCCGGGTTGGCTTGGCGCACATAACTCATCAATTGTCCGCGCGTCAGTTTCTTCGTCTCCCCGTCAACTTCGAGAGAATAGCTATAATGATTGGTAATAGCATCATACAACGTGACCAAGGCCTCGCTGCCGGTCACGTTCTTTAAGTTGACAATCTGTTCTTCAGCCTCGCTCAGTGTGTGCGGGCGGAACAGGCGCATCTCTTCGAGGAAATAGTGGAAATCGCCGGTGACTTTCAACAAACGCTGCGCATTCACCTCGTCGAGGTCTTTCCACCACAGGCTGAAGAACAAAGTACGGTTTTCCATCTCGGCGGCAAACTGCTGCACGCGCGCGTTCAACGCCTGGGTCGTCTGGCTTTGCGTATCCGCCGCGAACGACAATCCTGAAAAACCGTACAGGCGTTGCATGCCACGAGCGATTTCTTCCAACTCACGCAGGATCATCATGAAGTGGCTTTCGGAAATGTCGGGGATCAGATCGGCGCGAAACTTTTCGAATTCGGCTAGGCACAGGTCAAGTTGTTTAAATCCCTCGTCCAGCTCCGGACTGTCGAGGGCAGGAAAAAGCTCTTTGAGACTCCACGGAGACTGTTTGAACGTCATGGTTGCCTCGCTTTTTTAGATGGTTCTTTGGGAACCGGTAAATGATGAAGTGAACTTAACCCGAAGAACCTTTTATTATGCCCATGATGGGTACAGATTAGAGACTCGACCGGATATGCATGATATCACCGTCCTGGACGACGTAGTCCTTACCCTCCAGCCGCAACCGCCCCTTGGCTTTGGCCTCGCTCATGCCCCCCAAGCTGACAAGCTCGTCATAAGCGACCACCTCCGCCCGGACGAAGCCATGCGCCAGGTCTGTATGGATGGCGCCCGCCGCTTCGACGGCGCTTGCGCCACGATCGACGGTCCAGGCGCGCACCTCGTCCTCTCCGACGGTGAAGAAGGATTGCAAGTTGAGCAAGTCGTACGAGAGACGGATCATACGGTTCAAGGCCGGCTCCTCGATACCGTATTCTGACAGGAAGAGTTCGGCGTCCTCCGGCGGGAGCTGCGCAATTTCCATCTCCAATTTAGCCGGTAAAGCCACCGACGGATGCTCCAGTTCAATGGCAGGCGCTTCCTGACTCTCGCCCAGGTTGAAAACCGTCAGAATGGGTTTCCGCGTCAACAAGCCAAAGCTGGACAGTTCGCGTTCGTCGTCGGCAGAATACGTTAGCTTACGCAATGGAATGTTCTCGTTGAGGGCTTCCTGCAGACGCGTAAACAACGCAGTCTGGCGTTCGTTGATTGTCTTGTCAGTACCGCCCTTCTTCCGTTCTTCCAGCAGACGTTCCAACTTGCGTTCGACGGAAATCAAATCGTTCAGGAGCAGTTCGGAGAGCATCGCCTCGGTATCCCGCGCCGGGTCGATCGATCCGGCAGGGTGCGGGACGTTATCGTCGACGAAACAGCGCACAACGTGAATGAAACCGTCCATCTGCGCCAAGGTGTTGAGCAGCGTCCCCGCGATTCCCTTGGAGGAACCTTCCAACCCGGCGATGTCGGCATACGTCACTTTGGCATAGATCGTCTTCTTGGGGTTGAACATGCCGGAGAGCGTATCCACGCGCGGGTCGGGGACGTCCACCACGCCGGTATGGACTTCCATGCGCCCGGCAGAGAGGGTGGTGGGCGCGTTGCCATGTGTCAACGCATTGTACAATGTAGTTTTGCCCGATTGTGGCAGGCCGATAATGCCAAGTTTCATCTTGACCTTCGATAATGGAATGGGTATACTCTGGACGTACACTTTGCCGAAGTGGCGGAACTGGCAGACGCGCACGACTCAAAATCGTGTTCCGTAAGGAGTGAGGGTTCGATTCCCTCCTTCGGCACAAAAGATTATACCAAAGGGTATGATTGGTTTATGAATGCTCACCCTGATGCGGGTGGGCGTTTTTGTATGTACTGGTTCTTTGGGATCGTGAGGCTGGAGGAGCCTCTCTGCGCAGGGATAGCACACGGGGTGAATGGCATGAAAGCCATCCACCCCGTATACTGGAGTAATTCACGAACTCGACCGTTTCGAGAGATAATTAAATTTTTTTGGCAAGCCTATTTGCGCGAGGGAGAATTCCCCTGCTCCGTTTGGGCGCTACCGGTCTACCGGCGTAGCTGGGACTGTGAGTGCTCACCTCTACCGGGTTCAAACGACGGACCAGGCGTGAAAGCGTATCCCACGATCTCGACCCGCACGAACGCGTTGCACCGGCATAGGGACGCGCGTTTGCCATGGTCAACGACTGTCTCACACGTATCACATAATTTGCAGGTTCGTTGCGCGAACGGCTCATCCGCTCTGGGCGAATGCGTTCTTCCTTAACCGCTTTGCGCAACTGGTCCTTTCTTCTTTCTCGCCATTTTAGACGCCCAGATAAGGTACCTGCCACACCTCTCTTTTGTGAGCCGGCTGCAATGGCCTGTTTTAAGACATCCGGAGGTGGAGCGACCGTCTGATCCCTCGCCGTCACGTCCATGAACATGGACAAACGGCCAACCTTTTCGACACACACTTCACAAGGGCGCGAAAGATGCCGCTCGATTCTTGCCTGTTCAGCCTCCGGGAGTCGATTCTCGACATAGTCTAATAAGGTTTCGTACATTGGATGCACCATAAGACCTGGCTTTCCGTGAAATCTTCACACGGTCTAGATCGGGGTATCGGTTCCGTTGTAGGAGGCTAATCATATAAGACTAAGACGCCACCGTGTGCACAGTAAACCGATCAACCAAGGATATTCAGAAAAAACCAGCTTAGGACCTTTCTTCCAAGTTTATTGTCGGAAAAGCGATAGGACTAATATTCACTTTACTCACTCCGACACAATTTGTCACTGTTAAAAATACCGGTTTTTCAATAAGCTGGCAGTTGGTAGTATATCCTTTCGAAGCGGCGCATTCTCGAAATTTAGGTTAACTTTGAGTTATAGCTATATTAAATTCAAGTTATGCGGGAGGCCCCTGAACAAGGTCAGGGACCTCCCGCTGTTGTTTGAGAATCACGAATGTAGGATGTCTTTTACTGATCTTCGGGAAAATATTTATGGAACCAGGCGATCACTTCCTGACGAGAATTCAAACCCAACTTTCCCAGGAGGTTGTTCACGTGATAAGCCACTGTCCTCAAAGAAATGCCAAGCGTCTCAGCAATCGTCTTGTTGTCGAGGCCTTTCACCAGCAACTTGAGGATTTCGCGTTCACGCTCAGTCAGGCTATTCCACTTTTCACCTGCTTCTTCATGCCAACGACGCACCCTGGCAAATTGCTCTTCCGTAAACAGGCTCTCGCCCCGGGCCGCAAGGCGGATGGAAGCGATGAGGGTTTTGGCCCGCTCGTTTTTAGACAAATACCCCGCGGCCCCTGCTTCCATCATAAGGGTCAGATAAACATCACGGTCATGCCCCGTCAAGACGAGTGTGGTTGTCTCGGGGTAATTGGTACGCACCCATTTCTCGATCTCGGCTGGCGACACGCCCGGCATGATCAAGTCGAGCAACAAGATATCGGGGCGAAACTTCGCTACCAATTCTTTCGCAGCGCTACCGCTATCCGCCTCACCGACAACTTGCATGTCAGGCGCTTGTTCTAAGATGGATCGCACACCCGCCCGTGCCAGGGGGTGATCGTCTACAATAAGGATTGTGATACGTTGTGGCTGTGATGTGGGCATCTTTGACATTTAGATTTCTCCTACAGGAGTACACCCTCGAGTTAAGAAATAATGGATAAGTAAAAAAGCGGTTTCCTTTTCTGAAAAGAGGAGAGGACGAGGCTCGGAAATACATGATTCGCATGCCCCGTTTGGTTGCCCGGCGCAAGCCACGGAATAGAATGGTCGTCGCGCCCAGAAAACACATAAACGAGTCGCGCAAAGTTCGCTCTCAAAGCGGCACGATCAACTGGTGAAAATGGGGGCAAAAATCGTTCTCGTCACTGAGAACAGCAGGATTGTTAACGCTCTGGCAGCAACAAAAGTGTAGAGTATTACCAGATTCTAACCTCTTATGAGAGAGTTGCTTATATAATACATTAAACGTGACAAGAAATGACCTGGAATTTCAGGTGCATTTTAAAACCAGAATCGGTTCGTTTTCGATACCCAGGCGTCACCATAGCAGGCGGATTGTTCTTTCCCTACTATGTAAATCTGAGCAGGTTTATTATTTTATAGGAGATACACATGCCTTCCCTTGAAGATATTCTGGCCGTCATTTTGGGGGGTGGTCGCGGAACGCGGCTCTATCCCTTGACCAAGTTGCGCGCAAAACCAGCCGTGCCGATTGCAGGTAAATATCGCCTGATCGACATTCCAATAAGTAATTGCATCAATTCCCGTATTTACCGCATTGCGGTTCTGACCCAGTTCCACTCTGTTTCCCTTAACCGCCATATTACGCGCACGTACCATTTCGACACCTTTCACACCGGCTGGGTTCAGATTCTGGCTGCAGAACAGACCCTACAGTCGGAGGACTGGTATCAGGGCACAGCAGACGCCGTCCGCAAACAAATCCGTGAAATCATTGCCTCCGGCGCCACCTATGTCTTAATTTTGGCGGGCGATCATCTCTATCGCATGGATTATGCCGCCATGGCGCAGTACCACTGGGAGCACGACGCCGACGTGACCGTTGGCGTGCAGCCGGTGGCCAAAGGCGAGGCCCCGCGCTTCGGTATTCTCAAACGGGACGAAGATGGGCGCATCAGCGCTTTTGTGGAAAAACCCAAGGACGCTACCGTACAGGCGCAGTTCGTCAGCCGCGACGATCCGAAGCGCCCCTTCCTGGGTTCGATGGGAATCTATATGTTCCGAACCGGCGTCCTGCTCGACCTGCTTAACAACTTCCCCGATCACGACGATTTCGGACATGACGTCATCCCTAACGCCATCCGCTCGCAAAAAGTATACGGCTACGAGTTCGAAGGGTATTGGCAAGACATCGGCACCATCCGCTCGTTCTACGAGACCAACTTGGAATTGACCACGCCGCAGGCGCCCTTCAGCTTCTTCGACGCGGAGCAACCGATCTATACCAACCCGCGCGTGCTGCCCGGCTCATCCGTCATCGACAGCCGCCTGCGCAATGTGCTGATTTCGGAGGGATGTTTGGTCGAGAAGGCGGACATCGCCCATTCGGTGGTGGGCATCCGCAGCCAGATCGGTCCCGGCTCGAAGGTCAAAGACACCATCTTAATGGGCGCCGATTACTACGATACCGAGTCTTACCAGCGCAGCGAGATTCCGCTGGGTGTTGGGCCGAATTGCTATATCGAAGGCGCGATTCTCGACAAAAATGTGCGCATCGGCGAAGGCGTGGTGATCAAGCCGTTCCCGTATGGTACGGAGATCGACGCCGGCACATGGGTCGTACAAGACGGGATCGTCGTCATCCCCAAAGACACGACCTTGCGCCCTGGTACGAAGATCGAACCCGAATAGTATCAATCGCACGCCTGTCCGTTTTCCACAGGCGACATCCGTCCGCCTGGCGAACCCGGAGTGAGCATGGCTTTTTACTGGCCCATTGTGGTCATCATTTTACAGTTGATTTTTTTGGAGGGGATTCTCTCGATTGATAATGCGGCCGTGATCGGCGCCCTGGTCTCACCGCTGCCGGATGGGAAGAAAGTGCCCTGGCCGGCGCTCTTGCAAAAGCTGGGAAAAATCGTCCAGCCGCTGGTTGGCAATCAGCGTACGGCGGCCTTACGCGTGGGATTGCTGGGCGCCTACCTGGGGCGCGGTGTGATGCTCTTCACTGCCAGCTTCTTGATCCACAATTCCTGGATCAAATTGGTCGGCGCGGCCTACCTCATCCACCTGGCATTCGACAATCTGGAAGATATGAACGCCTCGTTATCGGACGACGAGGGAGACGTCAGCCCGATCAAGTCGCAGTCGTTCTGGATGACGGTGCTAACCGTCGAGCTGATGGACTTGATCTTCAGCATCGACAACGTCGTGGCGGCCGTATCGTTGTCCGACAAGTTGTGGGTGGTGATGGTGGGGGTGGCTATCGGAATCCTGGGCATGCGCTTCGCTGCCGGGGCGTTCAGCTACCTCGTCGAGCGGGAACCCATTCTCAAACAGGCAGCTTACGTATTGGTCTTCAATATCGGTGTCGAACTGGTGCTGGACCAGGTCTGGCATATCGCGCTCTCAGACCTGGTTCGTTTCGGTATTTCGGTCGCCACGATTTTGTTCGCATTGGCCTACGAACACTCGGCCATACTGCGCAAATTGCGCTTTATTCTCATCTGGCTGGCACACGGCATCGCCATTATCAACGAACTGGTCGACTGGCTGCTGGCCCCCTTCAAGGCGATCTTCCGCCTGTTGGTCGAGGCTGTTCGTTTGCTCCCCGGCATCAAAACAGACTTTCAATAAAGCTGCGTTTTACAATGCTTTTTCCATCCAAACCAGGTGCGTGGTTCCCAAATGCGGAGATGGTATTTCGGTGACGTGATACCCTGCCTTTTCGAAGTATGCCGTGGCCGTCACGCTCGACAGGCCTCCCAATGTTTTGAAACCGTGCTCACGCGCATAGGTTTCGACTGCATCGAGCAGTAAACGCCCGATGCCCTTACGCTGGTACTCCGGCGCAACCGCCAGATGGGAAACATCGCCAACGCCAGGCGTTTTTTCGAAGAGTTTGATCGCCCCAACGACCTCATCGCTCTCGTCGTCCACCGCCATAAAATGGACACTGATCGGTTCGTAGTCATCCTTCTCGGTGCCTTTCGGGTGTCCCCAGGGCTCCCGCAACACTTTGTAACGAAGTGCGTAGTATCTTTTAAAATCATCTTTCGTGGTTGGCGATTTTACGACAATCACAAAAACCTCCCCAAGTAACCTGAAGCTTTCACGAAGAACCTGTTTCCATTCATTCTTTCCAGCAGGTTGTTGGCTCCTCCATCAAGGCTTTATTTCTGAGCGTCTCTATTATACTGAAAGTTGGGCGTAGATTCCTTCGTCGCGCCTACGCATCCACGATTATCACTCAAAAGCTCCCTGGAGCGTCATCCATGCCAAACCAAGCCACTGCAGTCCAACGGAACTGGCACACGCTGTCACCGCAAGATGTATTGGAACGCCTGGGCGTGGCCGAGCAGGGTCTGACCAACGCAGAAGCCCGCAAGCGTCTGGCGGAACTGGGCCCCAACCGTTTGAACGAAGCGCCTCGTTCCAGTTTTTTCGAGATGTTGTGGGGGCAATTGAACAGTTTTGTCGTTTTGCTGTTGATCGTAGCTTCGGTTGTCTCCGCACTGCTGGGCGACTACGTTGAAGCGGCGGCCATCCTGGCAATCGTCGTCCTGAACGCCCTTCTGGGCATCGTCCAGGAAGGACGCGCCGAAGCGGCCCTGGCCGCCTTGAAAAAGCTGTCCGCGCCCGAAGCGCACGTCCTGCGCGACGGACATCGCGTGAGCATTTCCTCGCAGGAACTCGTCCCCGGCGACATCGTCTTCCTCGAAGCAGGCAACTTCGTTCCGGCGGATGTGCGTCTGTTGGAGGCGACCAACCTGCGCATCGAGGAAGCCTCACTGACGGGGGAATCTCTGCCGGTGCAGAAGAACGCCACTATCGAACTCGAACCCGGCGCGCCCCTGGGCGACCGCAAAAACACGGCCTTCATGGGCACGACGGTGGCTTACGGGCGCGGGCGCGGCGTCGTGACCGATACCGGCATGCGCACGCAGCTTGGGCTGATTGCCAGCATGCTCCAATCCGTCGACAAGGAAGAGACGCCTCTGCAACGCCGCCTTGATCAGCTTGGCCAGACCCTCAGCGTGGGCGCGCTGGCCCTGGTAGTGATCATCTTCATCGTCGCCCTGATCAACTCCACCGCCATTGGCGAGTTGTTCAGCGCCCCGCTCGACTACTTTGATAGCTACGCCAAAGAAATCACCGACGTGTTCATCATCGCCATCAGCCTGGCCATCGCCGCCGTTCCGGAGGGCCTGCCGGCGGTGGTGACCATCAGCCTGGCGTTGGGCATGCGCGAGATGATCCAGCGCCACGCGCTCATCCGCAAACTGGCCTCCGTCGAGACGCTCGGATCGGCCACCGTGATCTGCTCGGATAAGACCGGCACCTTGACCCAGAACGAGATGATGGTCACGCGCCTATGGGTGGACGACCAGTTCATCGAGGTGACCGGCAGCGGCTACGCCCCCCAGGGCGAATTCCGCGTCGACGGGAAAACGGTGCAACTGAATGCGTATCCGGCTTCGCTGACGGCGCTCTGGCTGGGAGTCATCAACAACGACGCAGAGGTCGAAGCCGCCAACGAGAACGGCGGGCAGGCCTTGCGGGTGGTAGGCGATCCTACCGAGGCGGCTCTGCTCGTGGCAGCGCAAAAAGCCGGGGCGCTGCACGCGCAACTCGATCTGGCCTATCCGCGCGAAAACGAAATCCCCTTCGACTCGGAACGCAAGCGCATGGTCACCGTCCACAGCATCATCGACCCCAAGCCCTCGGACGCCTCGCCTTTCTATAACGACACCGTGCGCGATTGGGACGTGATCGTCATCAAAGGCGCGCCGGACGTAGTGCTCGGTTTGTGCTCGCAATACCAGGCCATGGATGATGAGACGCGCTCACTCGACGAGGCAGCGCGGACTCGCATCCTGACCGCCAACGACGCCATGACCACAGACGCGCTACGCGTGTTGGGCGTGGCCTATCGCCTGGAGCGGGATGTGCCCGACGAACGTATCTCGGCCGAAGAAGTAGAACACGACCTGGTATTCGTGGGTTTGATCGGCATGATCGACCCGCCGCGCGTGGAGGTCAAACCGGCGCTGGAGAAAGCGACCCGCGCAGGCATCCGCACCGTCATGATCACCGGCGACTATCCCAACACGGCGCGGGCCATCGCGCAGGAAATCGGCCTGTTGCGCGCCGGTCACAAAGTATTGACCAGCGCCGAACTGGATGTCTTAAGCGACGGTGACTTGAAAGACGAGGTGCTGAAAACCGACGTATTTGCGCGCGTTTCCCCCGAACACAAGATGCGTATCGTGGATGCGTTACAGGCCAATGGCGAGGTAGTTGCCATGACCGGCGACGGCGTCAACGACGCCCCGGCCATCAAGCGCGCCGACATCGGCGTGGCGATGGGTATCACCGGCACCGACGTTGCCAAAGAGACCGCCGACATGGTGCTGACCGACGACAACTATGCCAGCATCGTGGCTGCCGTGGAGCAAGGGCGCATCATCTACGCCAACATCCGCAAGTTCGTGTTCTTCCTGCTCTCCTCCAACGTGGCCGAGATCATGATCATCTTCCTGGCGACGCTGGCCGGCCTGCCCGCCCCGTTGACGGCCATCCAGTTGCTATGGCTCAACCTGGTCACCGACGGCGCGCCCGCCCTGGCTTTGGCAATGGAAAAAGGCGATCCCGACATCATGGAGCGCAAACCGCGCCCCAAGGAGGAGCCGATCATCAACGCCACGATGCGCCTGGGCATTCTGATCCAGACTATTACCCAAACCTCGGCCGTGCTGTTCGCCTTCGGCCTGGGGCTGTTCTGGCACCTGGAAGCAGGCGCGTTCATCCCGCCGGGGACGAATGCGGTGCTGTACCTGCTGCAACACAACTGGCGCGGCGTGGATGTGCAGACCGCCGAGACGATGGCCTTCGTGACGCTCTCGCTGTGTGAGCTGTTCCGGGCCTACACTGCCCGCTCCGAGAAGGCCTCCCTATTCCGGATCGGGGTGTTCTCGAACCGCAGCATGCAGTACGCCGTAGGGCTATCGATTGCGCTGCTGGCGTTGGTCTGCCTGGTGCCTTTCCTGCGTCCGATCTTCAACACGCATTTCTTGTCGCTGACGGAATGGGTGATCGTAATCGGGCTGGCGTTTGTTCCGGCCCTCTCGGAGGAAGTCACCAAGTTCTTCCTGAGACGGCAGAAATAGGCCTCTCACAGGCAAAAACGGGAACCGACCGCTGGTCGCCTTGGCACGGTTCAAAAAAGGTCAAAAGTGATCGTGGCACCTTTACAAATTGTGCAATAGACTGTGGTCGGGGACAAACGAAGAGGCCCCGGCAGAGCGGGTAGGATATTGTCTGAATGGTGCAAAGCCAGGTTAGTCTGGCGGATAACCCAACAAGGTGAGCCAATCGTCGGTGCCCAGATCGATCCCGGCGATTTCGTAGGGACTTTTGCCCTTTCTTGGCCCGCGCTCAAATTTGTGCATATTGAACCACAA
>JBJKRF010000055.1:0-67628 GCA_046704785.1 Anaerolineales bacterium
ACGATGAGCAGTTCGAGGGACGAGCAAGGAAGGCCGAATTTCTCGGATAGAGATACTGCTGTACAAATGAAACGGGTGAAGCCTGTGGGAGTTGTGCAGAGAGCCGAGCCGTCTCCGGCACGAGACAGAAGAAAATCCAGCGCAAATCTTTCTGCGCTATTCTTGGTGAACCGCCGGATGCGGACCCGCATGTCCGGTGGTGTGAGAGGGAGCGGTTAGCCGCCGCTCCCTACTCGATTGTTGTTTTACTCACCCAGGTAATCGCGCAACTTGCGACGGATGGACGGGTGCCGCAAGCGACTGAGCGCCTGGGCTTCGATCTGGCGCACTCGTTCGCGGGTAACGCCCATTTTGCGTCCAACTTCTTCCAGTGTGTATGCTTGTCCATCGAGCAGGCCGTAGCGTAATTGCAGGATACGGACTTCGCGAGGGGGCAAACCGTTAAGAACTTCGCTAAGGTGTTCGCGCAGCAAGTTGTAAGTGGCCGTGTCGTCAGGCGGAGCAGCCTCATCGTCCTCGATAAAATCGCCCAGGACCGAGTCTTCTTCGTCGTCGGTGGGTGTCTCCAGCGAGAGCGGACGACGTGCCACCTGAATCATATTCTCGACCTTCTTTGGCGGAACTTCCAACGCGTCAGCCAATTCTTCGACAGACGGCTCACGACCCAGACGCTGGGTAAGCTGATGTTGAACGCGGAGCAATTTGTTGATTTGATCGCCCATGTGGACTGGCACGCGGATCGTTCGTCCCTGATCCGCAATGGCGCGCGTGACAGCCTGCCGAATCCACCAGGTTGCATAGGTGGAAAATTTATGTCCGCGCCGGTAATCGAATTTTTTGGTGGCACGAATCAGACCGATATTACCTTCCTGGATCAAATCCAGAAATGGAACACCGCGTCCCATATATTTTTTGGCGACTGAAATCACAAGACGGGAGTTTGCCGTAATCAGATGTTCACGGGCGGCCCAACCGTCTTCAATCAATCGACGTAGTTCCTGCCGTCGGCGCGGGCTGACGTTGCCGCGCGCCAACTCTTCCCGGGCCAACCGTCCACGTTCGATTCGTTGTGCTAACTCAACTTCTTCTTCTGCAGTTAGAAGCGGAACCCGGCTGACCTCTTTTAGATATAGCCCAATCGTATCGTCCGTATCGATATTTGCAAGGTAGTCGTCGAGGTCCAGTTCGCTGGTGGCTTCTGCTTCGGCTTCATCCGATGCAGACAACTCGTCTTCTGTTGGTTCGGTTGAGGTCGCATCTTCGACAAAGGGAATACCTGCACTGAGAAGTGCCGCGAAGGCCTCCTCGAGTTGTTCGACATCTTGCTCTGCTTCAGGAAAAAAGTGAAGGATGTCGTCAAGCGTCACGTATGATTTTTGGCGACCCAGTTCAATAAGCCGCGCAATTG
The DNA here is from genome assembly GCA_046704785.1 of Anaerolineales bacterium. Taxonomy (GTDB): domain Bacteria; phylum Chloroflexota; class Anaerolineae; order Anaerolineales; family Villigracilaceae; genus JBJKRF01. Next base: position 1,409 of record JBJKRF010000055.1, read on the forward strand.
GGGAATATTCTTCCTCTTCTTCTACGATCAACAAAGGTTCATCCATAAAGTTCCTTTAGTTAGGTATCAAAACCAGAATACTCTTTTTTCTGGGCGAATTCAATAGGTCTCGCAGAGATTGCCGTGGCGGATACACCCCTTCTTGCAAGGGTGTTTCTCGCCACGGCAAGTTTTGGTTTTCTATGTTGGTGCTGCGGTTAATTTGTCTATGGCGTTGCCGTAGCTTCAACGGAGGCTGTTGCTGCGGGAGACACTGTGCCTGCTGGTGTCGGGGTCGCTGGGAATGGAGGGCTCGTAACCAAAGTGGTCAATGGATCGATGCTGTCTTTGCTGACGATAGTCACAGTTCCGTCACTCTTTTGTACATAATAGCCGCTTCCCGTTACAGTTTGTTTGCCAACTTTGAAGTTGTATGTGGTGCCGTCAGATATCGTGGCGGTGATTAACAATGTTGGCTTGCTGATTCCGAGGGTGTCCAAGCCGGGCGGGTTGTCTACATTGGCTACGATGCTCATATAAAGCGCTTGCGAAGCTGCCTCTTCGGCGGCAGACTGGTTGGCTTTTTCAGGCCCGGAACCCACATCCAAACTCCAGGTGCCATCGCTTCCGCGTGTAATTGTGACACTTTTGCCGCTATCATTCTCAACCTTCAAAACGTTGATCGATCCATGGCCGGTTGGAATGAGGTAACCCAGGTTTGGCTTTGTCGGTGTGGCACCTGAATTGATTGCTTGTGTGACGATATTGCCTGGTTGTTGCGTGTACCAAGCCAATGCTGCAACCAGACCCAGGACTACAATGAAAACGATAGTTTGACGGCGGATCATCTTACCCTCTCTTGCGGCGAGAAGCCCAGGCGGCAATCCCACCGCCTATGATGACCAGCGGAATCAAACATAGTGAGATGAGGAAAATGCTAATCAACTGGAAGCTGCCCGGCGGGTTGTAGGTACGCGTGATACTGTTCTTCGGCGTCAAATTGATCAGGTTTTGCTGATTTGCGGCCCAGTCGATGGCGTTGATAAGGATATCTCCGTTTCCACGTTGATAGAGGGCATCGATGGCAAATTGTGAATCGCCAAAGACAACCAGCCGAGCCTTCGTTTTAGAGTTTTCACCCGAAACGGCCAGTTTAACCGGGCCAGCTACGTCGCTTTTCTGATCGTAGGACACCGAGTTATTCTTGAGAGAATCGAAGTTGGTTTCGCCCCAGGCACCTTGCGCAGTGACCGCCAGCGGCGTCAGGGTGATATCTGACGAAGGTGACTTCTCCTGGATGGAGCGCGCATCGGGGAAGACGGTTAAGACGCCTTGCAGCTTCGTGGTAATGGGCGACTGACCATAACTTTGCGGGTCGGCAATAGCATATAACGCGGGATTCGCATTCGGGTCGATAATGATGTCATTATCGAGGGTGATGCCCCATTTTTTCAGTAAATCAGCCAACGGGTCGGGCGTGTTTCCAAAGCTTGTCAGCGGAAGTGGGTCTTCCATGACTACCAGCGAGCCGCCGCCATCCAGATATTTTTGCAGGACGGTGACTTCTTCGGGGTAGAGCGGCTGCACTGGCCCGGCAATGACGATTGCTTTGGCGTCTTTTGGAACGCTTCCCTGGCTGCGCAAATTCAAAACGTTGACAGTATAGTTTTTGTTCTGCAGCGCTTGTTTGACCGACGACATGCCTTTATCGTCCGTACCGTTGATGTCGTGTTCGCCGTGTCCTGTCAGGAAATAGATGACGCGCTGGCTGGGATCCATTAGGCGGATAAGGGCCGAGTCGATATCCTGCTCGCTTGGCCCTTGCACGGTTGTCTTTTGTGAGCCCATCTGGAAAACGACCGTTCCGTCGCGGTCGACGCCATCGGCCTGGGCGGCAACCGGATCATTGTTCGGGTCGATGAACTTATAGTCGAATTTGCCTCCGCTGTTTTCCTTGAAATTTTGCAGCAGTTTTTGGACGGTATCGGAACTCAATTGAGATGTATAGTAGGCTCGCGCGCTCACCGGCTCTTTTAATGATTGGAGTGTGTTGATTGTTTCTGGCGCGAGTGTATTTTGTTTATCTTCCGTCATGTCCCACGATTTTGGGTTCTGATACACAATCATGTTGATGAAGAACAAGATTCCCACGAACGCTACCAGCATGATAAGCGCATTGCTGCCGTATTGAGCCTGTCGTCCCAGAAAGAATTTACGAGTTTCTTCGGGATTGAGCAAAGCTGCCACTGCGAGCCCGAGGACGACGACGGCGAGACTGATCCACATGACGCGGGTGATAATTTGTGGGTCGGGCGGGGTAAATAGACCCGCGTTGCTGAGCCCACTTACTACCAGTGTGCCAACAAAGATCAAGATGCCAAGTAGAGATAGAACCGGGCCTGCAAAACGACGGAGACTGCTGTTCATCTCCACCTCCGCATTTCGACAGCCGCTGACCCGATGAAGATGCCCAGGGCTGCCAAACTAATGTAATAGACAAGACCACCCAATGTGATTGTCCCTTGTGTAAAGTTGTTGTAGAACTGTGCACTCATGTCCAAATAGGAGAATACGCCGGATCCGCCGGGAAGGATATTGGCCGGGGCGCCAATCAACCACCACAAGATAACCAAGACAACCAGTGTTGTGAAAAATGCAGCGATCTGGTTGCTGAATAAAGCCGAAATTCCAACGCCAATCCCTAGCAGGGCACCTGTCAACAGAATGACACCGATATAGCCGGAAATCATTTGGAGTTGGTCGATTCCCGGCGTAACCAGGCCGTTAAGCATCAATGGAAAAATGAGCGAAACCAGGATGAGTGTCAACATGAACAGAAAAGCGCCCAGCCATTTGCCGATCACCAACTCGTAATCCCGTACCGGCGCGGTGAGTAGCAATTCCATCGTGCCCATCCGCGCCTCATCTGCCAAGACGCGCATGGTCAGGGCCGGAACGGCCAGGATGAGAAGAAATCCCATGGGCCCAGTGATGATGCGCGAGTCTGGCGCGCTGGCCGCGCCAAATTGGGCATTGGAGAGCGCCAAAATATTTAGCGCAAAGAGTACACCAACCACCACCAAAAACACAAAAGCAACTACGTAAGCCACAGGGCTCGTAAAATAAATCTTATATTCGCGTTTTGCGATTGTCCAAATATTCCGCATGGTACTTTACTCCGTTTGCTCGTCAGTCTCGGTATGAGATTCATCTCGCGTCAACTGCAAGAAAATCTCTTCCAGGCTCATGCTCAGCGGGCGCATTTCCAATAAATCATAATTCCCTTGGACGACCAGGCGCGCCACTTCGGGACGTATATCCTGCCCTGGCGCGTACTGGAATTCCAGACTGCCTTCGCTTTGGTTTTTGACCTCTTGAACGCCCTTGAGTTTGGAGATTTTGCTGGCTAACTCATCGGCGTCGCCCTTTACGGTCAAGTGAACGCGTTCTGCGCCTGTCAATCGTGCTTGCAGGTTGGTAGGCGTATCCTCGACGACGATTTTCCCTTTATTGATAATGAGGATACGGTCGCACATTTGTTGTGCTTCAGACAAAATGTGGGTCGAAAGGATAACGGTGCGCTCCTTGCCCACTTCGCGGATGACGTTACGGACTTCGATGATTTGAACTGGGTCTAAGCCGATGGTTGGCTCGTCCAAAATGAGCACTTCTGGGCGATGGAGCAGCGCTTGCGCCAGCCCAACCCGTTGACGCATACCCTTGGAGAGATTTCCGACGTAACCTTCAGATCGGTCTTCCAACCCGACCATTTCCAAGGTTTCATCGACGACTTCATCTCCATTAGGAATATGACGCAGGTCGGCCATAAACTTCAGGTAATCGAAAACGGTCATATCCGTATAGAGCGGAACCGTTTCTGGCAGGTAACCAACCCGCTTGCGCACCTCCAGTGACTCTTTGAAAACATCGAACCCTGCGATGTTGACGTTGCCACTTGTGGGGGGCATATAACCAGTCAAGATGCGCATTGTAGTCGTCTTGCCTGCGCCGTTTGGACCGAGAAACCCGAGGATTTCTCCCTGGCGGGCTTCGAAATTCAACCCGTCAATTGCCCGACGTGCCCCATAATTTTTGGTTAAGTCGGATACTTTAATCATTGACTCTCCCTTGTAGCTGGAAATTGGCGAAACAAAAGGCACGGCAGCCTGCAGGCAACTGTGCCAGGGTGTTTAGTAATTGTGAACCGTGTAACACTATACAACAAACAAAAAGCAAAAGTCAAGAAGTTTGGAAAACTCTAATATACCGCTAATCTTTTCGAGAGCTTCCTTTATGTAATGTTATAATGCTTGAAAAGCATGGCTTTCCTTGTAAATTCTTAAAAATATGAAATTTTTGAGGAACCGATTTTTCTTGACACACCACTTGCCTACATGTACAATCCTTCACAAATACATTTGGCAATGGCTCTTTTGGGATTTCCGTGAAGGGCGGAGTCTGGACGAGCCTTTAAATTTTTTGTGAACGGGAGGAATGTCGTATGCACATCATGGAAGGCCTTAGTAGTTTTGAACAGATAGCCATCTGGTGTGTACTGGGAATCGCAATCCTCGGTTTGGCTTACGCATGGTTTTTGCGTTCGCAGATTTTACGTGAGGATAAAGGTACCCAGAAAATGCAAGATGTGTGGGGGGCAATTCGAGATGGCGCCGATGCCTATCTTCGCCGACAATTACGTTCGATCTTGCCACTCATCGCAATTTTGACGGTGGCCCTGTTTTTCTCGGTTTACATTGTTCCACCCAGCCCTGAAGCGCTCGACCGCTTCAAAGGCCTCGATGAATCGACTGTGCGCCTTTATATTGGCCTTGCTCGCGCAATTGCCTTTATCATGGGCGCCAGTTTTTCTTTATCGGTTGGCCAGATCGGTATGCGTATGGCGATTCAAGGAAATGTGCGCGTGGCTGCGGCTGCGCGCAAATCCTTTAGCGATGCGCTGCGCATTGCTTATCGCGCCGGTACCATTACCGGTATGCTGACGGATGGCTTGGGCCTGTTCGGTGGTACGCTTATTTTCATCGTCTTGGGGATTGCCGCGCCAGATGCTCTGTTGGGGTTCGGGTTTGGTGGCACGTTGCTGGCTCTGTTTATGCGCGTGGGTGGGGGTATTTTCACCAAAGCGGCCGATGTTGGAGCTGACCTTGTCGGCAAGGTCGAAGCTGGCATCCCGGAGGACGATCCTCGTAATCCGGCTGTGGTCGCCGATCTGGTTGGGGATAACGTCGGAGATTGCGCCGGTATGGCCGCGGACATCTTCGAGTCTTACGAAGTGACCATCGTTGCTGGCTTGATCCTTGGCCTCGCGCTTTATAACGTCACAGGGCGCCTGGAATGGATCATTTTCCCGTTGATCGTGCGCGGAATTGGCGTCCTTTCCTCGATCATCGGGACATATGTTGTGCGGGGCGGCGGCTCAGGGAAAGGCCGTAGTGCCATGTCCGCGATTTTTCGTGGATTCCTGTCTTCCGCTGCGATTTCTGCGGTATTGTTCTTTGCCGCAGGATTTGTTTATCTCAATAATGATGCCATCAACTCGTTCGGCGGTTGGTGGCGCACGCCGATGGCGGTGGCCGTTGGTGTTGTGCTGGCAATTTTGATCGATCGTCTGACCGAGTACTTTACCGGTACGGAAAACTCTCCGGTGAAGGAAATTAAGAAGGCTGCCGATACAGGCCCGGCGACCCTGATTCTGCAGGGCATTTCTGCTGGCTTCGAGTCTTCGGTCTGGTCTATTATTGTCATTGCCCTCACAATTGTCGCTTCGATCTTCATTATGGGCACCGTTCCTGGAATGAGCGATGCCAACCGTATTACCTTCATCTTGTACGGTGTGGCGATGACCGGAATCGGTATGTTGACTCTGACGGGCAACAACGTTGCCATGGACTCGTTCGGTCCCATCGCGGATAATGCGAATGGTATTGGAGAGATGTCATGGTCCGGAATGGAAGATCAAGAGACCAAAGATGCGCAGCAGATCATGGCTGACCTGGACGCTGTGGGGAACACGACCAAGGCGATTACCAAAGGGGTGGCTATTGGATCGGCAGTCATCGCAGCCGTGGCTCTCTTTGGCTCTTTCCTTGTTGACGTCAGTCGTGCGCAGGAAACATTGGGCGTAGCGATCTCCAACCAGATTAGCAACGTCGGCATTCGTGTCGATGTGCCGCAAGTATTTGTTGGTATGCTGATTGGTGGGGCGTTGCCCTGGCTTTTCTCTTCCTTCGCCATTCAAGCGGTCAGTCGTGCGGCGGCGCTGATCGTCCAGGAAGCGCGCCGCCAATTCAGGGCGGGCGTGCTCGAAGGGAAGGTCAAACCGGATTATGCCAAGGCAGTCTCGATTTCTACGACTGCTGCGCAGAAGGAATTAATCGGCCTGGCGTTGCTCGGTGTGGTTACTCCCATTGTTGTCGGGTTGTTGTTGCAAGTCGAGGCGCTGGGTGGTTTTCTGGCTGGCATTATCGTCTCGGGACAACTCCTGGCGGTCTTCCTGAATAACTCCGGTGGGGCCTGGGACAATGCTAAGAAACTCATCGAAGATGAGCCGCGCAATCTGGAGAAAAATACAGGCAAAGGTTCGGAGCGCCACAAAGCCGGCGTCGTCGGGGATACGGTTGGCGATCCGTTCAAGGATACGGCTGGCCCGGCCTTAAATCCGATGATCAAGGTTGTTAACCTGGTTTCGGTGATCATTGCGCCCATCATTGTTCAGTACGCCGGCGCGACGGGTGGCGCTGAGTCCATTGTGCTGGCGGTTGTATTCGTCTTGATCTTGGTGTTAGCCTGGGTCGTTATACGCGCCAAAGCACCTGCACCTGCGCTGTAAAGTAAGATGGGCACTTCCAATAGTGAGGGCAAACTCGCCCTCACTATTTTTAATTCTCTTTCAATTGTGGCCTCTGAGAATCAGTGGGGTGTGGGCGGCGTTGCCGCGGAAAATCCCAAAAAGCCTCAATTGCTGGATTTACTTTGGGTGTTAAAGGCACTATAATCTTTGCTTGTTTAGGAGAAGACTTTGACTGTTCTGAAAAAAATCCCTAGTCTCGATAAAATTTTGTCCGTTTTTGGTGTCATCGTTTTGTTGACTTATACATGGATGCTGCTTTGGTTTTTCTGGATATTTCCAAGCTGGCTCCATTTTTTGTCGTTGGGGGAGATCTTGGTTGTTCTCTCTTATCCGATGTCCATCACTTTGCTGGATAGTTTATTGGTTTTGATTGCCCTGTTGCTCTTATGTATTGTACTTCCCAAAAAATGGTTTTATGATTGCTTTGTTGAAGTTGCCGTTCCGCTTACGGTTTTTGGCTTGGCGTACTTGATGTATTTTTCTTACCTGTTTCAAAGGATTGATGATTTCCCGCGTGCGTTGTTTGAGTGGTCCCCGCTGATTGTTCTCTTTATCTGCGTTGCCTCATTTCTGGTTGCGCGAGTTGGTATTTTCCGTAAGTGGATCGGCGAATTTGCAGATCAAGCGACTATTTTTGTGTATCTTTTACTGCCTTTGAGCTTGCTTTCGTTGGTCGTAGTTCTCGTTCGGAATCTCTTTTAGCGTGGAGTTTGCGTAGATGCCCGTTTCGAATCGTCGTGACTTTTTAAAGATAGCTTCTATTTTGCCTGCTTCTGCATTGATTTCCAGTTTACTTCCAAAGGCGGTCTCGTCCATGGCACAGGGGACGGGTGAGGGGCCAAAGATCGTTATCCTGCTTTTTGACGCCATGAGTGCCAGGAACCTTTCTGTATATGGCTACCACCGAAAGACGACGCCCAACCTGGAACGTTTTGCAGAACGGGCTACGGTGTTTCATTCGCATTATGCCGGTGGAAATTTCACGATCCCTGGTACGGCTTCCTTGCTGACCGGCACCTATCCGTGGACTCATCGTGCCATCAATGATGGTGGCCTCGTTGCGCGTAATCTCACATCTCATAATATGTTCAATGCTTTTGGGAAGGATATCAACCGCATTGCCTTTGGGCAGAACGTCTGGGCCAGTTTTATCCTTAGCCAATTTAAAGATGATATCGATCAATTGTTTCAACCAGGTGCTTTTGGTGGATTGAGCTATCTCGTTGGTAGTAAGTTCCCCGACGAAAACCTTGCATATCGCGCATTTGATGATTTTGCGTTCGATGTGACCCAACCCTCGCCCTCGCTTCTTTTGGGCAACATGCAGAAGTACCTTTTTTACCATGACACCAAGGTGCTGGAAGCACAGTCGAAAGACTACCCTCGTGGGGTGCCCAGGAATATCAATTACGCGTTAGATTTTCGTCTCGACTTTTTGTTTTCGGGTATGTTGAATCTCGTGGAAGGTTTGAGCGCTTCCCATATCGCGTATTTACACATTCTCCCACCCCACGCGCCGTATCGGCCAACTAAAAAGTTCTATGGAAAGTTTACTGGGAACTGGCATCCGGAACCTAAGCCGCGTAACAGGCTTTCGGTGGGCGCTTCGAATGCAACCATTAACGATGCCCGACTCAATTACGACGAATATATTGCCAGCGCCGACGATGAATTTGGGCGTTTCTTCGACAAACTCGAACGTTCGGGCCTTCTGGATAATAGTTACTTGATCGTGACCTCTGACCATGGCGAGATGCTCGAGCGAGGCGAGATACATCATTCCACGCCGCTTTTGTATGATCCGGTAGTCCATGTCCCTTTGTTGATTTCCGCTCCCGGGCAACGTTCCCGCAAAGACGTTCATGCGTTTACCAACGCCGTGGATGTGCTTCCCACGCTCGTATCCCTCGCCGGCAAGAACGCTCCCGATTGGTGCGAGGGCGCCCTCTTGCCGGAATTTGGCGGGATTGTGGACCCACAGCGCAGCACCTTTACGGTGGAAGCCAAACTGAGCAATGCCTTTGCGCCGCTAAGCGTTGCGACGGTTGCCATGCGTAAAGAGCCCTATAAACTGATCTATTACACGGGATACGAGAAAGAAGACTCTTTCGAACTGTATAACCTGGTCGATGACATCGAAGAGTTGGACGATTTGTACCCCAGGCAACCGGCCATTGCCAAGGCGATGAAGGAAGAGTTGCTCGACCGCTTTCACCAGGCGAACAAACCTTACCAACACTGATCTATTGCGACAGGTACTTTTTCTGCCACTCGAATAATTTATTCAAGGCCTCGATGGGGGAAAGTTCGTTGATGTTGAGTTTTTTTAGTTCGTCCAACAAGGGATTGGTCTCCGGAAAGAGCGCTACTTGCTGCGCGGCCACCGGATTGATCTTGACGGCCCGCCCCGACGTTTTTTCCAGCTCTGACATGATCTCGTCGGCGCGCTGGATGATGGGGTGCGGCAGCCCGGCCAACTGAGCCACGTGGATGCCGTAGGAACGGTCGGCGCCACCGGGGATGATCTTATGTAGGAAGATCACACGCCCCTCCGCCTCTGTAACCGCCACGTTGTAGTTTCTCACCCCCGGAAGAAGTTCCGCCAACTGCGTCAACTCGTGGTAATGTGTGGCGAAGAGACTCTTCGCGCGCAATTGGGGATTGTTGTGGATGTATTCGACCACAGCCCAGGCAATCGACACACCATCGTAGGTGCTGGTGCCGCGCCCGATCTCGTCGAGGATGAGTAACGAGCGTGGCGTGGCGTGATGCAAAATATTGGCCGTTTCGATCATCTCGACCATGAAAGTGGACTGCCCGGCGTGGATTTCATCCTGTGCACCAATGCGCGTGAAAATGCGATCCACCAGCCCGATTTTGGCCGAAGCTGCCGGCACGAAGCTGCCCATCTGCGCCATCAAAGCGATCAGGGCTGCCTGCCGCAGGTAGGTGGATTTTCCAGACATGTTCGGCCCGGTAATGACGCGGACGCGCTCACCCGCTTCGAACAGGATGTCGTTGGGGATGTAGCGCTCGCCGCGCAAACTGCTTTCGACGACCGCGTGACGCCCCTCATGGACTTCGAATACGTCCTCCTCGACGACATCAGGCCGCACATAGCCTCCCAGCGCGGCGGCCTGGGCCAGCGCAGCCAGACAGTCGAGTTCGGCCAGCGCGCGCGCTGTGTTGAGCAACTGGTGGGCCGCGCTGGATAGCTGCGCGCAGATTTCTTTGAAGAGCCGCAATTCGATCTCGCGGATGCGTTCTTCCGCGTTGAGCACCAATGTCTCGTATTCCTTCATCTCTGGCGTGATATAGCGTTCGGCGTTGACGAGCGTCTGCTTGCGGATGTAATCCTCCGGCGCGTTGGCAGTTTGGCCTTGTGAGACCTCGATGTAGTAGCCGAAGACTTTGTTATAGCCCACTTTGAGCGTTTTGATGCCCGTCCGGGCGCGTTCGACGGACTCCAGGTTGTTGATCCAGTCGCGGGCGTGAGCGGAGGCCTCGATGACGCCGTCCAGTTCGGCGGCGTATCCGGGGCGGATGACGCCTGTATTTTGGAGCGTCGCGGGCGGGTCGTCGGCGATGGCCGTCTTCAGCAGGGCAGCCTGCTGCTCGCATGGCGACAAAAGCTTCAGGGTGGCTGCGAGCGGCGCAGCCTCGGCGGGGAGAGTCGCTCGCGCGGCGGGGATTTGTTCCAGGGTGTCGCGCAGGGCAACGAGGTCGCGCGGCTGCGCATGTCCCGACAAAATGCGGTTCGTCAGACGTTCGAGGTCGGCCAGGGGCTTGAGCGCGGTGCGCAGCTCGGCGCGTTGCAAGCCGTCATCGAAGAAGAAGGTCACGCCACTCTGGCGGGCGCGGATCTTGGACAGGTCGAGCAAGGGCTGCGAGACCCACTGGCGCAGCAGGCGTTTGCCCATGGGCGTAACCGTATGGTCGAGCACGCCCAGTAGGGAGCCTTTGATTTCGCCTTGCATGCTTTCGGTGAGTTCCAGGTTGCGGCGGGTGGCGGCATCGAGGGTCATGAACTCGCTGAGGCTGTACAGGCGCAGGCCGGTGAGCAGGTTGAGTGAATTCGGTTCGGTTTCTTTGAGATATTGGAGGATGCCCCCGGCGGCGCGGACGGCGAGACGCCGGTCTTTGAGCCCGAATCCGTCCAGTGTGGAGGCGCCGAAGTGTTGCAGCAGCGCTTCGCTGGTGCGGCCCGGTTCGAAACGCCAGGCCGGCCATGCAGTGAGCTGACCGGGCACGCCGTTGGGGAATGTCAGGTTATCGGGGTAGACGATTTCCGCCGGGCGCAGACGGGTCAGTTCGGCGCGCAGGGGCGAACCATCGGCCAGGTCGATTTCGGTGACGGCAAATTCTCCCGTGGTGATGTCCACATAGGCGATTCCGGCGCGATCTCCGTCGCTGACGATGGCGCTGAGATAGTTGTTGGCGTCACCGGGCAGCATGCCCGGTTCGACGATGGTGCCCGGCGTGACGACACGCACGACCTGACGCGGCACCAGCCCTTTGACCGGCGTGTCACTCATCTGTTCGCAAATGGCGACGTGGTAGCCTTTTTCGATCAACCGCGAGAGGTAGTTCTCGACTGCGTGATAAGGGATGCCGGCCAGCGGAGCGCGCAATCCTTTGCCAATGGGGCGCGAAGTCAGGACGATATCCAGCTCGCGAGAGACCACTTCGGCGTCCTCATCAAAGGTTTCGTAAAAGTCGCCAAGGCGGAAGAACAAGATGGCATTGGGGTATTGACGTTTGGTGTCCAGATACTGTTGACGGACGGGGGTGACATCATCAGACATGCGTTGATTTTAACCGCTTTTGCGGGGCCGGTGGCTTTCGAGAACGACAGTTCTTTGACTCAGCATGACTCTTCTGCTTTTGTTATCAACTGGAGGCTAAACAGGATAAATGAAAGGTATACCAATGACAAATATCCGTCAAATATCGCTCACAGAATTGCAAACTGCGCTATAATGAACCCACTATACTCTCGTGAAATGGAGGTTTTGAATGGCCAGTGTAACGTATGACCATGTGACAAAGGAGTTCGGAGAGGTTGTTGCTGTTAACAGTCTCAACATGGAAATCCATGACAAGGAATTCCTGGTCTTCGTCGGCCCGTCGGGATGTGGAAAAACGACGGCGCTGCGTTTGCTTGCCGGCTTGGAAGAGATTAGCGATGGCCGGATTTTGATCGGGGACCGCGTGGTCAACGATGTTGCCCCAAAAGATCGCGATATTGCGATGGTATTCCAGTCTTACGCCTTGTATCCTCATCTGAGTGTTTATGACAACATGGCCTTCAGCCTCAAGTTGCGTGGGACGCCCAAGGCCGAGATCAAACGGCGTGTTGGAGAGGCGGCTGATATCCTGGGCATCGGCGAGATGCTTGACCGCAAGCCGCGCCAGCTTTCTGGTGGTCAACGTCAGCGTGTGGCCGTTGGTCGGGCGATCGTCCGCCAGCCGCGCGTCTTCCTCTTCGACGAACCACTCTCGAACCTGGACGCCAAACTGCGTGTGGAAACACGCGCCAATATCAGCAAACTGCATCAAAGCCTGCAAACTACCTTCATCTATGTGACCCACGATCAGACGGAAGCCATGACGATGGCCAGTCGTATCGCAGTCGTGAATAAAGGTCAGTTACAACAGTTGGATACGCCGAAGACCTTGTATGACCGCCCGGCGAACCTCTTCGTGGCTGGCTTCATTGGTTCGCCGGCCATGAATTTCTTCCCCGCCAAGCTCAAGCGGGATGGCGGCAAACTCTTCGTGGAAACCGATGGATTCTCGGTTCTGATTCCCGAACATCGCGCTGGCACTTACCAGTCTCTGGCTGACAAGAAAGTTGTCTTTGGAATCCGGCCCGAGGATGTTAAAAATCCTCACTTCCTGCCGCCGAACATTCATGCTGAAACGTTGACCTGCAAAGTGGATGTTATCGAGTTGATGGGGAACGAGATCATCTTGTACATGGTCAGCGGCAGCAATAATTTTGTCGCGCGCGTTGATCCGCGCACCGATTTCAAAGTCGGAGATGAGGTGCAAGTTGCCCTCAATATGGACAACTTCCATATCTTCGACGCGGAGACCGAATTGGCGGTCCGCTAGTTTCTCGATGAAAACCAACCGCCAGGCGCTTGCGCCTGGCGGTTTATCATGTCTGTAGGAGTCGTAATGGAAGCAAAATATAAACTTGTCCTCGTCCGTCATGGACAAAGCACCTGGAACCTGGAAAATCGCTTTACCGGTTGGACCGATGTCGATTTGACAGACCAGGGGCGCGCCGAAGCGCACGCCGCCGGGGAACTGCTGCGTGAAGGTGGTTATACCTTCGATGTGGCTTACACCTCCGTGCTCAAGCGCGCCATCAAAACACTGTGGATCATCCTCGACGAAATGCAACTGGAATGGCTCCCTGTTTTCCGCGCCTGGCAGCTTAACGAACGCCATTATGGCTCGTTGCAGGGCCTGAACAAGGCCGAGATGGCCGTCAAGTTCGGGGAGGAACAGGTCAAGATCTGGCGACGCAGCTACGACGTTCCGCCGCCAGCCCTGGAACTGGACGATGAGCGCCATCCGCGCTTCGACCGCCGCTATACGAGCCTCAAGCCGGATGAACTCCCGGCGACCGAATCCCTCAAGCTTACGCTCGAACGCGTCCTGCCTTATTGGCACGGCACCCTCGCACCGGCGATTAAATCGGGCCAGCGTGTGCTGGTTGCCGCCCACGGCAACAGCCTGCGCGCCATGGTCAAGTATCTGGACGATATTTCGGACGCAGAAATCCCCGGTCTCAATATTCCCACGGGTATCCCGCTGGTCTACGAACTGGATGAAAATCTAAAGCCCGTCAAACATTATTATTTGGGAGACCCCGAAGAAGTCGCCAAGGCCGCCGCCGCAGTGGCTGCTCAAGGGAAAGCAAAATAAAAAATTTGGCTGCTGACAAATGCAGTATCGCCCGGACTGGAAGTCCGGGCGTTTGCGTTAAAATCAACGCATGAGCCTTTCTGCTGACTTCGTTGCCGAACTCCGTCCGCATTTTGCCGGTGAACTTCGCACCGACCTCGCCTCGCACGTCCTGTACAGCACCGACGCATCCATCTATCAAATCGAGCCGTTGGGCGTCGCCTTGCCGCGGAATTTGGACGATCTGAGCGCCGTCGTGGAACTGGCGTCAAAATACAATGTTCCGCTCTTGCCGCGCGGCGCCGGATCGAGCCTGGCAGGGCAGGCGATAGGAAACGCCCTGATCCTCGACTGTTCGCGTTATCTCGACAAAATCGTCTCCATCGACCCCCAGGCAGCAACCGCTACCGTCGAGCCGGGCGTCGTTCTGGCGACCCTCAACCGCGCCGCCGCTAAATTCGGCTTGCGCTTTGGCCCCGATCCGGCCTCCGCCGAGCGAGCCACGATGGGCGGTGTCATTGCCAACAATGCCACCGGCGCACATTCCATTTTGTACGGTATGGCTGCTGACCACCTGCTTTCGTCCGAAGTCGTCTTGGCGGATGGCTCGCTTGCAACCTTGGGGGAGGTGCGCGATGACGAGCGGCCATCGGGCCAATCGCGGATGGCGCAACTCCACGGTGCCGCCCTGGACATCCGCAGGGAATACGCCGATGTGATCAAAGCCCATTGGCCGAAGACCTGGCGCAATTCTGCCGGGTACCGCTTGAATTACCTGTTGCCCTGGTCGGCAGCGCAGCCGCCTCGCTGGAGCGGTGAACACTATCCTCCTGCAACGCTCTCGACGTTCAATTTGGCCAGCCTGCTGGCAGGCAGCGAAGGCACCCTGGCGGTGATTCGCACGGCGACGGTGCGCCTTGTGCCACAGCCCAGGCATACGCTTTTGGCCGTGATCGCTTATCCGAGCGTCGTGGCCGCCTGCGAAGACGTGCCTGACGTGTTGCGTCAGGCTCCTTCGGCGGTGGAACTGATTCCGCAAATGCTCATCCGCCTGGCGCGTAGCGTCCCGGCCTACGCCGGGCAATTGGGCTTCGTCGAGGGCGATCCGGCAGCGTTGCTGGTGGTCGAATTCTCCGGCGAGGAGCCGTCTACGCTGGAAGCGCAAGCGCGCGGCTTGAGACGCGAGCTGCGCATAGTCAAAACTATACAAGAGCAAAATCAAATCTGGAATATCCGCAAAGTGGGGCTGGGCCTGCTCGACTCGCGGCCTGCCTCGGCCCGCACGGTCGCCTTCATCGAAGATTGCGCCATCCCGGTCGAACGGTTGGGGGAGTTCGTGCGCGAGGTGCAACGCATCCTGGATGCGCATGGAACCACTGCGGCTTTTTATGCACACGCCTCCGCCGGGACGCTGCATATCCGTCCTATTTTGGATCTCAAGACACAGTCGGGGACCGTGGCGCTGCGTACGATTGCGCAGCAGGTGCTGGCCTTGACGCTGCAGGTGGGTGGTGCCATGTCATCGGAACACGGCGACGGGTTGGCCCGTTCCGAGTGGTTGAAGCAGACGTATGGCGAGTCGCTGCTCGAAGCGTTCAAACGCTTGAAGCGGGCGGCGGATCCCCAGTCCATTTTGAATCCCGACAAGCTGATGGACGCTCCGCCAATGGACACGCACCTGCGTTACGGCGCTGCATACCAGGCGCGTATCTGGACGCCGCAGACGGACTTTGGCCGGCGGGGTGGGTTGGCGCAGGCTATCGAGCAGTGCAACGGACAGGGCGTGTGCCGCAAGCAGGACGGTGTGATGTGCCCGTCGTTCCAGGCCACGCGCGAGGAGGCTTATTCGACGCGCGGGCGCGCCAACCTGTTGCGCGCCTTGATTTCGAGGTCGCTTTCACAACCGGAGACAGAAGTCATGACCGAAGCGGTGTATCAGGCTCTTGACCTGTGCCTGGCCTGCAAAGGGTGTACGTCTGAGTGCCCCAGCGGCGTGGATATGCCGCGCTTGAAGTTCGAATTTATGGACAGATATTACGAGGCTCATCGCCGCCCATTGCGCGATTACCTTTTTGGTTATTTCCATGTGCTGACGGCTCTCGCCGGGCCGATGGCGCTGCTCGTCAACGGCACCATGCAAATTTCAGCGTTCAGACGGCTGCTCGCCAAGGCGTTCCAGATCTCGCCGCAGCGGCCTTTCCCGCGTTTTAGCCGTCGCCGCGCGCAGGTGAAGCGCTCTGCCGGGGCGCGACCCATTGTGCTCTTTCTCAACGATCCGTTTACTCATACCATCGAGCCGCAGGTGGAACAAGCTGCTTTCGATTTGCTGCACCTGGCCGGGTTCGATGTGCGCCGGCTGCCGGTCAGCGGTGCGGGCGCCTCGTTGCTTTCCAAAGGCCTGATCGCGGCGGCGCAGCGTCACGCCGCGCATGTGTTGGATGCCGCGGCTCGCGTCGACCCGGAGTTTTCCCTGCCCGTGGTGGGAATCGAACCATCTGAAGTGTATACGTTCAAACATGAATACCACGACCTGTTACCGCAGCGCGCCGACGAGACGGCGCGTCGCGCGGCGAACGCCTGGCTGCTGGAGGAGTTTTTTGTGCGCAGCGGCGTGCTGGCGCGTTGGCAGTCATTGGGCCTTGAGCAGGGCGTTTTGAATTTCCATCCACATTGCCACCAGCGCGCCGAGGGCCCGGCGGCGGACGGTTTGCCCAATGGCGTGGAGGCCAGCGTGGCCTTGCTGCAAGCCTGCGGCTATCATGTTACCGTCTTGCAGACCGGCTGTTGTGGCATGGCCGGCACGTTCGGCTACGAGGCCGAACACTATGAGTTGTCGATGCAAATTGGGGCTTTGCGGCTTTTCCCCCAAGTGAAAGCGGCGCGGGCTGTGCCGCTGGCCGCCAGCGGGGCAGCCTGCCGGATGCAGATCGAGCAGGGCGCGGACGTGGCTACCGAGCACCCGTTGGTGCTGGCGGCTCGGGCTTTGCAAGCGGCGACGGATGCTCAACCGTGACCGGCTAAAGCCGGGAAGTCACGGGAGCGAGTCGGCCAGTTGGCTGACGAAAATCCCGAAGGCTACTTCCACGTTCAGCGAGCGCTTCTGGCCACGCATGGGGATGTAGAAGACTCTCTCGCACAGCGCCAATAGGCCGGGATCTACGCCGCTGATTTCGTTCCCCACCACCAGGACAATCGCTTCGTCTATCTGGAGCGCTTCCAGCGCTGGCTTCGCGCTGGATAGCGTCACGGCGCGTGGGTCCTGTTCCAGGGCCCAGAGTTTTCGCCCGCTATTTTTCAGCGTTTGGACTGCGACCAGGGCATTGTTGTGCTGGCTCCAGCCGACGGAGTTCTCTGCGCCCAGCGCCGTCTTGCGCACGGACTCGTTCTCCGGTGTGGGCGTGATGCCGCACAGGTAGAGATGGTCTACCCCGAAGCCGTCGGCGCTGCGAAAGATGGCGCCCACGTTCCAGGCGGAGCGCAGGTTGTCGAGCAGGGCTTCCAGGCGGCGGCCTTGGCTGTTCCTTTTCGAAGCAGGAAAAGGAGTCGGGGAGAGCGAGCGCGCCAATATCGCTTTGGTGGCTCCCAAACAGCGCGGACAGCGCTCTCCAAAGGGATGGCCTTCCGTCAGCGGGTAGCGCAGTCCGCAATCGGGATTTTGGCACTGGCGTATTTGGTAACGAGCCGGCGTCATGCCCTTTCGTCCAGGATGCGTTCCAGGGCCCAGGCCACACCGTCTTGGTCGTTACCGGGCGCGACCCACTGCGCAGCCTGTTGGACGGTTGGGGAGGCGTTGCCCATGGCGATGCCCAGCCCGGCATATTCCAACATGGGCACGTCGATGGGCTGGTCGCCGATGGCGGCGATTTCGTCGGGGCGCAAATCCAGGTAATCGGTCATCAGCGCCAGCGCGGAACCTTTGTCCACGCCGCGCCGGGTCAGGTCGACGTAGCGCATGCCCGAATAGACGGGACGTAGTGACGGGCAGCGCTCGTGCGCCAGCGTGTGCACCTTGTCGAGCAGTTCCGGCTCGCCGATGAAAGTCACTTTGAGCAGGGGTTGGTCGAAGTCCTGTTCCGGTGCGAACGAGCGCTGCGTGGTGGAGGCCGAAGAAGCCGTCAGGGGGTCGAGTTGCTCGCCCAGCGAGTCCGGGCCGAACCAGTAATCCTGGGTAGGCGTCTCGGCAATCAGGCCGGCATTGTTCGCGCGCGTAAAAGCGATCACGTTGCTGAGTTCATCCATGTGGTGAAAGGTGCGCGCCGCAATGGCTTTGCCCTGCTTTCCGGGGCGCAGCAGGGCGCCCGCCGAACAAATGTAAGGCAGGTCGAGACCGAGCAGGTCGAGTGCGTGCTCGGCGCCGCGCCGTCCGCGCCCGGTGACGATCATCGTGCGTACGCCGGCGGCATGCGCCTGTTGAATAGCCGCCTGCGCGTGGGGCGTGATTTGCTGGTCGGGATTGAAAAGCGTGCCATCCAAATCGATTGCAATAAGCTTGATCATGAACCATCCTGAAATTGTTTTGTTCCGTTGTGCGGCTGCGCATCCGCGCAGGTTCCGATTATACTTTGCCCGCCGATGACTCGCTATTTGTTGTTCAATAAGCCTTATGGCGTTCTTTCGCAGTTCACCGATGAAGGCACCGGCCATGCGACTCTAAAGGACTTTATCGATGTGCCGGGCGTGTACGCCGCCGGACGGCTGGACCGCGACTCGGAAGGCCTGCTGTTGCTGACCGACGACGGCCCGCTGATCAGGCGCCTGACCGATCCGCGGCGGCACGTCGAGAAGACCTATTGGGCGCTGGTGGAGGGCGATCCGACTCCCGAAAAGCTGGACCGATTGGCGAGCGGCGTAATCCTGGCTGGCAGCGGCTACCAGACGCTGCCCTGCAAGGTGCGCCGGCTGCCTGCGCCGGACCTGCCTCTGCGCGTGAAACCCGTCACGCCGCATGGCCCGGTGGCCTGGCTGGAACTCAAGCTACGGGAAGGGAAGAAGCGCCAGATTCGTCACATGACGGCTGCCGTGGGGTTGCCCACCCTGCGCCTCGTTCGCGTTGCCATCGGGCCGCTGACCCTGGAGTCACTGCCGCCGGGGCGCTGGCGGGAGTTGAGTTCACCTGAATTGCAAAACTTGAAAAAGAATATCGCAAACCAAAACGGAGCAGGCGTTTAGCCTGCTCCGTCGATGTCTATTTTTGTATTGCGCACTCAGGAGAGCCGGATTTCGGCTTCGATCAAGCCTGGGTCGTCGTTGCGGGGGGTTAGCGAGAAGCCCAGACTGTCACAGAGCTTTTGCATCACTTCGTTTTCCCTGGACATGACTGCCACGATGCGCGTGATCTTCTCTGCCTTGCTGACCTGGATCAGGCGACGTAAGAGTTCGGTGCCCAGTCCTCGGTCTTGGAATCGATCGCTGACCAGCAGGCTGGCGCGCGCCTCGTCTTCCTCGCCGCGGAACTTGCTCAAACGCCCGACGGCGAAGATGCCTTTTTCGCCCTGATCTTCCCCTTCGACCACCAAAGCGATCTCGAGGTCGTAGTCGGTGTGACACACGCGCGAGAGTCGTTCGTGCGCCACGCGTTCGCTCAACAACATCGGCGCCAGGTAGCGCATGTAGACGCTGCGGTCGGAGAGTGTTTTATGGAAGTGCAACATGAGCGGCTCGTCTTCGGGCCGAATCGGGCGGATGACCACCTCGCAGCCATCTTTCATCGTCCAGGGCCAGATATACTGGTTCGGGTAAGGGCAGATTGGCAGCTTGGGCAGCTTGCTTTCTGGCACGTCTTTTCCATAAAGGACCACGCGGGCATCCAACGCCAACAAGCCGTCCGGCGAGGCAATCAGGGGATTGATATCCAGTTCCTTGATCCAGCGTTGCTCCACCACCAACTGGCTAAAACGCACCAGCAGCTTTTCGAGCGCGTCCAGGTCAATGGGCTTGCGTCCGCGAACGCCTTGCAGCGCTTTGTAGATTTTGGTCCGTTCGACCATGCGCCGGGCCAGCGTCGTGTTGAGTGGCGGAAGCCCCAACGCGCGGTCTTTGAAGACTTCCACAAGTTGCCCACCGCTGCCGAAAAGCAGTACCGGGCCAAACTGCGGATCGATGCTGGAGCCCAGGATCAACTCATACCCTTCGAATTTCACCATCGGTTGGACGGTAACGCCCAGGAAGTGTTCCGCGCCGACCTTTTCGCTGACTGCTCGTTGGATGGAATCGAAGGCGGCTTCCACTGCAGCCGCGTCCTGTAAGTTGAGTTTGACGCCCCCCACGTCGGTCTTGTGTGTGATGGTTTCCGAATGAATCTTGACGACCACCGGATAGCCTAGTTGGGTCGCCATTTGGCCGGCTTCTTTGGCCGTGTGGGCGATCAGCATGGGCGTGGTGGGGATGCCGTAAGCGGCCAGTAACTCTTTGGACTCGGCCTCGGTCAACAGGTCGCGCCCCGAGCGGCGTACCCGCTCGATGAGTTTTTCCGCGCCTTCACGGTCGGGATCGTTATGGCCGTCCTCCAGTAGATTGGGTGTCTCATACAGCGTGCGCAGGTTGGACATGGATTGCCACATGAAGGTGAAGGCCTGCGCGGCGGCGTCCGGGTAGGCGAAGGTGGGGATGCCTGCTTTGTTCAGAATGGCTTCCCCGGTTGCCACTTCCTGTCCGCCAGACCAGGAAGCCAGGATGGGCTTATCGTAGCTCTTGGCATAATCTTTGAGCGTTTCTGCCGTCTGGGTGGGGTCGGTCATGGCCTGCGGGGTCAGGATGACCAGCAAGCCGTCGGTGTTGGAGTCCTGCGCCGCCACTTCGAGCGCTTTGGCGTAACGTTCGGGGCTGGCATCTCCGATAATGTCGATGGGATTGTTGTGGCTCCAGGCGGCCGGCAGAAATTCGTTGAATTCTTCCATCGCTGCCGGTGAGACCTGGGCCAGTTCACCGCCGGTGGTGAGTAATTCGTCGGTGGCGAGCACGCCGGGACCCCCGGCATTCGTCAGGATGGTCAGGCGCGGCCCGCGCGGGCGCGGCTGTTTGCTGAGTACGTCGGCCATCGAGAACAGCTCGCTGATGGTGTTGACGCGCAAAACGCCCGCACGCCGGAAGGCGGCGTCGAGCACCTCGTCGGAACCGGTCAGGGAACCGGTATGCGAGGCGGCTGCACGCGCCGCGCCTTCGGTGCGTCCGGGCTTGATGACGATGATCGGTTTGGATAGGGCCACTTCGCGGGCCGCCGAAAGGAAGGAGCGCGCGTCGCCGATGGTTTCCATGTAGATGACGATACTTTCAGTGTGCGGGTCGTCACCCAGATAGTAGATCAGGTCGCCCCAGTCCACATCCAGCATCGAGCCGATGGACACGAACGCGGAGAAACCGACATTTTCCTTGAACGACCAGTCGAGCACGGCGGTGCACAGCGCGCCCGACTGGCTGATGAACGCCACATTTCCCTTGCGCGCCATGCCGGCGGCAAAGGTGGCGTTTAATCCGCTGATTGGGTTCATGACGCCCAGGCAATTGGGACCAATGATGCGCATCTTGCCTTTGCGCGCGTTTTCCAACACCTGTCGTTCAAGTTCGGCGCCTTCCGGCCCGGTTTCTTTGAATCCGGCGGAGATCACAATTGCACCTTTGACGCCGGCCTGCACACATTCATTGATGATGCCTGGGATGGTGCTTGGCGGCGTAACGATCACAGCCAGGTCAACGGCGTCCGGAACGTCTTTGATCGTCGGGTAGGCTTTGATGCCCAACAGGCTGGGCCGCTTGGGGTTGACCGGGAAGACGGTTCCGCCAAACGGGCTGCTGATTAAATTCCACAAAATGGTACGGCCAACACTGCCTTCTTTTTCGGTCGCTCCGATCACAGCGACGTTTTTCGGCGCAAAAATACTCTCCAGTGGACGCGGGGTATAGCGATAAACGTCGTGTGCAGGGTCGAAGCGGACCGCATGGATCGTAGGGCTGGAGATGATGGTCATGGTCATTCATCCTTTCTTTCATCGTTCATTTCCACACGCAGGCTGTAGTTGAATTCTCTATGTGCCAAACAGCACAAAGTATACTCTTTGGGTGCCCGGGTTCTGTATATGCCTGTCACAAATTTTCCGTGCGGAAACTCCTGATTCTTTTATCAATCGCGTGATTGCCTGATTTACACCTTGTGGATGGTTGTGGCAGATCTCTATCGCGCATTATAATTCCCGCATAAAAGCCGTTCCAGACACAAATATCATGAATATAATTGGACATTAAGCATGAAAAAACTAGGAATTGCGCTGGCTATCCTGTTTCTAACAATCACTGTATTCGTACCGCAGAAAGCACAAGCCAGCTCCCGGTTGGCCGACACCAGTCCAAGCGGATTGATCGCTGCGGTCAACGCCTTGCGTGCGGCCAACGGATTGCCTCCGTACACAACCAGTCCCATTTTGATGTCGGTGGCCCAGGCGCATGCCCAATACATGGCGAACAGTGGCAGCGTTACACACTATGGCGCAGATGGCTCGCGCCCTTACCAGCGTGCGCTGGCGGCCGGTTACCCCGTCGGCGGCGACTTGAGCCTGGGCGGGTTTTATTCGGAAAACATCATCGCCGGGAACAATGTCTCGGTGCAGGACGCGATCAAATCCTGGCAGGGGGATTCGGCCCACTTGACCACCATGCTCTCTGCAGACCTGACTCAAATTGGCGCGGGCTCCGTGGTCGTCGGCGAATATGTGTATTACGATATCGACTGCGCACGCCCCGCCAACGGCCCGGTTTCGACGGGTGCCCCGCCGGCCTCGACGGCCTCGTCTTCATCGGGAGGCCAGACCGGGGTCACGGCCACCCCGGCAGTGGTCTACACCATTCCAAACACGCCTGCCGCCGACGGGTCGATTACGCATATCGTCAAATCGGGAGAAACGCTGTGGTCGATTGCGGTCGCCTACGGGGTGCCCCTGGACGCCATCCGTCTACAAAACAAACTCGACCCGAACGCATTGATCTACGTCGGCCAGAAATTGATCATCCGCACTGCGACCACCTCCACGCCCGGGGCGACGCAAGCTGCCAACACGCAAAGTCCGGCCACGGCTGTCACGCCGCTTTATCCCACCTGGACGCCCCAGCCTTCGCTCACGCCCACGGTTGTGCCTGTGCAGGCAGCGCCTAGTGGAACCAGCATTCTTTCGGTGGGTGTGATCGTTCTTGCGGCGTTGGTGTTGGCAGGAATCCTGGCGCGTGGCGGCAGGCACTGACCTTTTTGTGATTTAATACGCCCGGAGACATGACGATTAGCTTACCCCACGCGGGGTAGCCTCTTCTATAATCAAAGAGAGTTCACACTGGAGGGCCGCGTGAAAGCCTATGTTCTGATCACTATTCGGACAGGGGAGATTCGAGATGTATTGACACAATTGCGCCGCATCGAGCAGGTTCGTGAGACCGACATGACCTTTGGGCAGTACGATGCGGTTGCCATTGTCGAAGCGCAGGATTTGAGCGACCTGGGTGGGATTCTGGCGAACAAAATCCAGCCCATTCCAGGCATTGAGCAGACCCTGACCTGCCTGGCTGTGGAAATTTAGCCAGAAAGCGCCGCAAGCCTTAACAAAATTATGGGGGATTCTCGCATGCCTCTCCTTTGTGATTTTTATAAAGGGGAGTAGAATAAAGTTCCCCGCTATCAGAAAGCCAGACGCGAGGTTATCCTCTTTCATTCATTTCCCGCAGCTACGGGAAATGTCTTTTACGTCCCTTTTTGCCTATGAGATCCCTTTCCCGTCTGTATATTTTTCTTAAACCCTACTGGCTCCGTATTTTGCTCAGTATGTTCACCTTGCTGGCTGTTACCGGGCTTTCGCTGGTGGTGCCGCAAATCATCCAGCAAGTCATTGACGAGGGCCTGCTGCCCGGCCAGAGCGTCTTCCTGATCCACGCGGCTTTGATCCTCTTGGGGCTGGGCATCCTGACAGCCGGGCTGAACCTCGTCCAGCGCTATACCTCGCAATGGGTGGCAGCGCGTGTGGGGTACGACATGCGCAATCGTATGTATGACCACATCCAGTATCTGACGTTCACTTTTCACGATCACGCCCAGACCGGCCAGCTCATTAACCGTTGTATCGAAGACATCCGTTCCGTGCAGGAATTTGCTGCCTCGAGCATCAGCGATTTGGTCCAACTGATTGTGCTCACGGTGGGCATTTTGGCGCTGCTTTTCAGCACCAACTGGATGTTGGCGCTCATCGCGCTGGCGCCCATCATTCCCTTGCTGTTGATGACCTGGCATTTCGGCGAGCGTTCGACCAATCTCTTCCTGGCGATCGACAACACGCTGGGCGAAGTCTCCTCACGTTTGCAGGAGAACGTTTCGGGCGTGCAGGTGGTGCGCGCTTTTGCGCGCGAAAACCACGAGATTGGGCGCTTTGATGAGGCCAACCAGGCGTACTATGACTCGCGCATTCACCTGATGAACGAGTGGTCGAAGGTTATGCCGACCACCACCTTGCTGGCGACCATTGGCACCATCCTGATTTTGTGGTTCGGCGGCTTGATGGTCATCCAAGGCAAACTGACGGTGGGCGAGGTGGTGGCTTTCAACGCCTATATGTTAATGTTGGCCGGACCCGTTCAGCAGTTGACCTGGCTGGTGAACTCTGCCAGCGAAGCGGCAGCGGGAATCAGGCGGGTCTTTGACATTCTCGACCTCGTGCCGGAAATCCGCTCGCCCGAACATCCTGCCGACTTGCCGACTTTGTCGGGGCGGGTCGAACTCCGGGACGTCTCGCTGCGTTATCTCGACGAGAAGCGCGCTTCGTTGAGCGACATCAGTTTGAAGGTCGATCCCAACCAGATCGTCGCCTTGATCGGTCCGACCGGATCGGGCAAGACTTCTCTGATCAACCTGCTTCCGCGTTTCTACGATGTCAGCGAAGGCGCAGTGCTGCTGGACGGCTGCAACGTGCGCGAATTGGACCTGACCCGCTTGCGCCGCCAGATAGGCATTGTGTTGCAGACCTCGCTGCTGTTCTCCGACAGCATCCGTGAAAACATCGCCTATGGTCGGCCTGACGCCAGCATGGACGCTATCGTCGTCGCTGCCAAAGCCGCCCAGGCGCACGATTTCATTCTGGGCTTCCCGCACGGGTACGATACCATCGTCGGTGAGCGCGGTGTAACGCTTTCGGGGGGCCAGCGCCAGCGCGTTGCTATCGCGCGGGCCTTGCTGATGGATCCGCGCATCCTCATCCTGGACGATTCGACCTCCAGCGTCGATACCCAAACGGAAAAGCTCATCCAGGAGGCGCTCGACCGCTTGATGGAGGGTCGCACCACCTTTGTCATTGCCCATCGCATGTCCACCATCCGCCGCGCCGACCTGATTCTGGTGCTGGACGGCGGGCGCATCGTCCAGCGCGGCACGCACGATACTTTGCTGGCCGAAGGCGGCCTGTACCGTGAAATCTATGAGTTGCAACTGATGCAGCAAAGTAACCTGCACGATACGTCCTCGACGTTCGAAAAACCGAACCTGCTCGATCTACAGGCCGGACGCGAGGAGGAGCGATGAGCGCCGAGACGATCACCCCGCCTGCTTACGTGCTCGAATCGGAAGAACAATACGCCAAGGATTTCGACCCGCAAGTGGCCCGACGCTTGATGGCCTTCGTCAAACCGTATTTCTGGCGTCTGATGCTGGCCTTGTTCTTCATGTTCATCGCCTCGCTGGCTTCGGTCTCCGGGCCGTACTTTATCAAGGTTGCCATCGATAGTGGCCTGGCCAAAGGCGATGTCATTGCGCTGCGCAACACCGTGCTGTTGTACCTGGCGGCGGCGCTGGCGCAGTGGGGCTTTACTTACCTGCGGGTCTACATCATGGCGCGCATCAGCCATCGTATCATCTATGACTTGCGCCGCGACCTGTTCGAGCACCTTCAACAGCTTTCGTTCAGTTTCTATACGCGTTACAGTGTGGGACGGGTGATCACGCGCGTCATCAATGACGTGGAGACCCTGCGCGACTTTCTGACCTGGGCAGTGTTGGCCATCGCGCGCGATATTTTCGTGCTGATAGGAATCGTGGTGGTGATGTTGAGCATGGACCTGCGCCTTTCACTGATCACCTTCAG
The DNA here is from genome assembly GCA_046704785.1 of Anaerolineales bacterium. Lineage (GTDB taxonomy): Bacteria > Chloroflexota > Anaerolineae > Anaerolineales > Villigracilaceae > JBJKRF01. The sequence goes on from JBJKRF010000055.1 coordinate 27,275, forward strand.
TGTGCTGCCGATCATGGCGATTGCCACGGTGCTCTTCCGCAAGGTGGCGCGTATCAGTTATCGCAAAGTGCGCGCAGCCATCTCGTGGGTCAATTCCGTGCTGGCCGAGAATATCAACGGGGTACGCGTCGTGCAGGCCTTCTCGCGTCAGGAGCATAACTATCAGAACTTCAGCAGTTACGTCAACCGCTATCACTTATTGATGAGTCTCAATGCCGTGCGCGTCGCTGCCATCTTCCTGCCGGTGGTCGATATCCTTGGCGGCATTGCCACGGCCCTGGTCATCTGGTTGGGCGGCACGGCCGTGTTGGGCTCACAGATCACAGCCGGCGTGCTGGTAGCGTTCGTGCTCTACATCAACCGCTTCTTCGACCCCATCCGCGACCTGGGCCGCCGCTTCGACGCGCTGCAGTCGACCATGGCCAGCGGTGAGCGCCTGATCATGCTGCTGGATACGGAAGTGGATGTGCAGGATGCGCCCGATGCCCGGCCTTTGCCGCGCATCCAGGGCGAGGTGCGCTTCGAAAACGTCTTCTTCCATTATTCAGACGACCCGACGACGGTGCTCCATCAAATCGACTTTTCCATCCGCCCTGGCGAGACGGTGGCGCTGGTTGGCGAGACGGGCGCCGGGAAGACGACGATCATCAAACTGCTCTCGCGTTTCTACGACCCGACGATAGGCCGTGTCCGCGTGGATGGCGTGGACTTGCGCACGGTCACACAGGAAAGCCTGCGCAGCCAGATGGGCATCGTCTTGCAGGACCCCTTTTTGTTCAACGGCACCGTCAGGGAAAATATCCGTTTTGGCCGCCTGGACGCCAGCGACGAGCAGATCGTCGCGGCGGCTAAAGCCGTCGGGGCGCACGAATTCATCATGCAACTCAGGCTGGGTTACGAGAATCCTGTGGAGGAGGGCGGCGTCATCTTGAGCGTCGGGCAGCGCCAGTTGATTTCCTTTGCGCGCGCGCTGTTGTCCGACCCGCGTATCCTGATCCTCGACGAGGCTACCTCGTCCGTCGATGCGCAGACCGAGCAGATCATCCAATCGGCCCTGGCGACTCTGCTCAAGGGCCGTACTTCCTTCGTGATCGCGCACCGCCTGTCGACCATCACCAACGCCGACCGCATTATCGTGATCCACGACGGCCAGATCATCGAACAGGGCACCCATAATAATCTGTTGGAGAAACAGGGCATGTATTACGAACTGTACAAAACGGGTTTTCAGGAATAAAGCCCCGTTTTCTGGACAAGGGGTCTCGATTGTGGCAGAATGTCCCCGCAGGTTGGTGACGGCCACATTCCAGGAGAGCCTGTCACCAACCGACTTCCCGAACTTAAGGAGCTGTTATGAGCAAACGTCAGGATCGTCGTGAACGCCGCCATCGAGCGCAGACTCGTTCTCGCCTCATCATGGTCTCGTTGGTCGTGGTGGGCGTTGTGTTGATTGCCGCCGCGATTATTTTGCCCGGTTATAGTAAGGCGTCGAATTCGATCAACGCCACCCAAACAGCGGTGAACTCCGCTTCGCTGCCGGTGGTCACCATCGTTCCGAAATCCCGCAGCGCCAAAGTGGATGGCCGGCATCTGGGCGATCCGAACGCCCCGGTCAAGGTGGATATTTACGAAGACTTCCGCTGTTCGGCCTGTTTGTACTATACCCAGCATTATGAACCCACCATCATCCAGCAGTACGTGGATACCGGCAAGGTATATTACACCTATCATACCTATACCGTCATCGACCAGCACGACGGCACCGACGCGTCCTACCGCGCGGCCAATGCCGCACTGTGCGCCGCTGCGCAGAACCGCTTCTGGGATTACCATGACACACTGTACGCCAACCAGTTGACCGAGGACGCTTCTCTTTTCACCGACCAGCGTCTTGTCACTATGGCGCAGAATTTGAACCTGGATATGACGGCTTTTAACAAGTGCTATCAGGCCAAGCAGTATGCCAACGATGTCAAGCAGGACATCGCCCAGGCAGAGGCCCTGGGCGTCAACGGTACGCCGAGCATCTTCGTCAACGGGAAGCTGGTTTCTTCCTTCGACCAGACGGCAAACGCCATCGCACAGGCCCTGGCCGGAGGCTAATACGATAAAGTGACGGTCGCTTCTGCAAGCGACCGTCACTTTGATTCATCAGATAGGAAGGCCTCGCGTAGCCAGGCATGCACCGCTGCAGGGGAGTCGAGACGGTATCCGGCTTGCGTTTCGACTTCGTGCGGGCCCACACGGATTGCCAGACCCTTGTGCGCGTTGATCACCCGGAAGGCTTCCTCGTCCTTGTCGTCGTCGCCGATGTAGATGGGAATGGCGTTCGGCCAGGGCCGCAGCTTGAACAGATAGTCCAGCGCCTGGCCTTTATCGGCCAGGCGTGGGCCGATTTCGAGAAAACGATAGCCGGGAATGATTTGCAGGTATGGCCCAAGCACCTGGGGGGTCAGCAATGCGCGGGCTTTTTGTAGCACGTCGTCACCCTCCTGCGCCTCGGCTTTGCGGGCGTGGATGGCCAGTGCCCAGCCTTTATCTTCCAGGAAGAAACCTTGTTTGCCCTCGATCAGCGCCTGCCACAGGGGCTTCAAATCTTCCAGCGTGGGGCGGATGGAGTCGTACGGCAGGCGGTTGGATTCGCGCCCGTCGGGGAGCAGCATTTCGACGCCGTAGGTGCCGGCCAGCAGCAGGCCGGGAACCGGCAGCAGCTTGCGGATGTGCGCCAAGCGCCGGCCGCTCAGGAGCGCCACGTGCAGTTGCGGACTGCGCACCAGGCGCATGGCCAACCCGATCACATTAGCATCGGGCAGCACGTCGTCGGGGGTGGGCGCAAAAGGAGCCAGCGTGCCGTCGTAGTCGAGGTACAGGTCTACGCGTTCGCTGGTACGCAGCTTGGGAATCAGGATGTCGGCGGCGGGTTGTGCGCTCATAGGCCCAGCGCCTGTAGCGTTTCCAACTGGCGGCAAAGCCAATCGGAGATGTCCTCGCGTTCGACGGTCCAGCGTAAACGCGTGGCGCGTTCGGCGCGTTCCTCGGCCGGCATGACCAGCGCGTTGTGGATGGCCTCGGCGGTGGCGTAGATGTCGTGCGGCGGGATGACGATGGCGCCCGGCGCCAATTGCTGGCGCGCGCCGGTGCGCTCCGACAGCACCACCGCGCCGTCTTCCCGGTTGACGATGGGACCTTCTTTCGCCACCAGGTTCATGCCGTCGGCGATGGCGTTGACCAGCAGCACGTCGTACAGTTGCATGGCGGCGATGGCGCGCGGATAATCTTCACCGACCAATAGGCGAACTGGCTCCCAATCGCTGTCGCCGTAGGCGGCGTTGACGCGCCCGGCGGCGGCCATGATTTCGTCCAGGTAGTTTTTGTATTCTTCCACCTGCAGGCGCGAGGGCACCATCAGCGCCAGGAATTTGACCTTGCCGCGATGTTCGGGGTGCAGTTCGAGCATGTCGCCGAAGGCCTGGAAACCGCGTACGATGTTTTTGCTGGGCTCGGTGCGGTCGATGCGCAGGATGAGTTTGTGCTTCCCTTTCAGATTGCGAATCTGGGCGCGGTAGCGGGCTACTTCCTCGGATGCAGCCAGATGGCGCAGCGCGTCCACGTCGATGGAGATGGGAAAATCGCGCACGTGCGTGGAATGGTTGTGCCACCAGATACGCCCATGGTTGAAGTTGGCTGCGGCGCGCGGCACGTGCGATTCGCAGGTGCGGATGAAGTTGAGGGCGTCATCGCGGGTTTGGAAGCCGAGCAGGTCGACGGAGCACAGCCCTTCCAGGATGGACAGGCGCATGCCCGGCGGGAGCATGGCCCAATCTTCCGGGCCGGGCCAGGGGATATGTACAAAATGCATCAACGTATAATGCCGGTTGCGCCCGCGTAGTTTGTCGCGCAAAAGGCGCGGCGCGAGGTACAGATGATAGTCTTGCAGCATCACCAGCGCGGATTTGGTAGTGGAGAGAATCTCGTCGGCGATGGCCTCGGCGAACTGTTCGTTGACCACGCTGTAGCCTTCTTCCCAGGCCTGCCAGGTGGACCAGTCGATGGTGGGTGTGCGGATGCCGTCCCACATGCTGTGCTGCAGGAACCACAGCAGCGGGTTGGCAATGATGCTGTAATAGGCCTCGTACGCCTGCGGGTCAGGGTCGATATACTTGACCCGAATCGTGCCCCCGGCATCCAGGGGAACGTCGCCTGCCTCGAAAGCGCGATCTTCGTCGGTTTCGGCAGAGGCCACCCAGGTGGCGTCGACGTGTTGGGCCAGCCCGGTGAGCGCCGTCACCAACCCGCCGCCGCCGCGCTGCATGCTGCGCTCGCCGTTTTCGTCCAGGTGAAAGCTGACCGGAGCCCGGTTGGCTGCGATAATTAATTTGCGTCCTGATAAAAGCTCATCCTGGAGCGCTGTACAGTGCGTACGGCGTTCCTTGTTCGGTTGATTCATACGGCACCTCCTATTGCTGTTTCCTCAGGGACCAACGCCCCAACTCGCCGGGAGTATCTTCGCACAAATCGTCATTTCAGCGAGTCGGCTTTGCGTATATGGAATATCGAATCTGGCAATACCCCGTCGCTCATTCTACCATCTTCTTCCCCGTAAATCCGCTTCGCCCGGCTGGTTTTCAGATTCTTAGCCACTTATGATAAACTCCGCTGCATGGACATCACCAGCTTGCAGAATCCGCGCGTCAAGGCCGTGGTCAGGCTGCGCGGCGACCGTCGCCAGCGCAACAAGGAAGGCTTGACGCTGGTGGAGGGCCGCGACGAGATTGCCCTGGCCCTGGCGAGCGGACTCCAGCCCCGGACGCTCTTCGTCGCCCCGGAACTGGCTACCCGGCCCCTGGACGGAATCCAGGCCGAGGTGTTGAGCGTCTCGCGTGCGGTCTTTGCCAAGATCTCGTACCGTGAGAACCCGGACGGCTGGCTGGCGCTGTTCCCCACGCCGCACCACCAATTGGACGACCTGCGCCTGGGCCCTGCGCCGTTCCTGCTGCTGGCCGAGTCCGTCGAGAAGCCGGGCAACCTGGGGGCCATGCTGCGCACCGCCGATGCCGCCGGCCTGGACGCGCTGCTGGTGTGCGACCCGCGCACCGACCTGTACAACCCCAACGTGGTGCGCGCCAGTCGCGGGGCGCTGTTCTGCGTGCCCACAGTGCAGACCTCGTCCGAGGCGGCCCTGGACTGGCTGAAGCGCCGCGGCATTCGCGTGCTGGCGGCCAGCCCGCAGGCCGAGCGTCCCTACAGCGCCGTCGACCTGACCGGGCCGGTGTGCATTGCCGTCGGCACCGAAGACGCCGGCTTGAGCGACTTCTGGATGCAGGCCGCCGACCTGCAAGTCCAGATTCCCATGATGGGGCGGGTCAACTCGCTGAATGTCTCCGCCGCCGCCGCGATCCTCGTCTACGAGGCGCTGCGCCAGCGCCGGGCGGAGGATCAGGAAAGGTGACCGTCAGCTTCGCTTGATTTTCTCCCGAAAAATCTCTACAATACCATTAGCCATTATTCCATCGAACCGGCTCCCGCCGGAAGGAGGGACAGACTTGAGCGAACCTGAACGGACGAACCCCACCAACTCGCAACTTCGTCGTAAGCTGATCGCCGGAGGGCTGATTTTGCTCGGCCTGTCTTTGATCCTGGCGGCGCTCTATTTTGTGTTGACGCCCACTGCCGGAATGGGAGCCGGTGGTTTGTTAAAGACCAGTGGGGAGATTTTTGTGTTCCTGCTGGGGGCGGGTGCGAACGTCAGAGGCTGGCTGGATTTGTTCAAGAAAGACGGCGGCGGAAACAGAAATCAATACAACATAGGTGACGGAAATACAAATATCCAGGCCGATACGGTCTATGTGCAGCCTCCGACGCCGAAAGAGCCCGAAACGCACGACACCATCGGCTTCATTCCTCCTGCCGGCGTCGTCAGGTACATTCCCCGTGGAGACATCGAACACGACGTGCGTGACTTTTTGAAGAACGGCGGCGTGGGCGCGATTGTGGGGCTGCACGCGCCCGGCGGACTGGGCAAGACCGAACTGGCGAAACATGCCGCCGAGGAACTCAAAAGCGAATTCGAGCAGGTGCTTTGGGTGGATGTGGGTGAGCACGATGCGCCGCAGGTGGTCAGGGATATGCTCATCGCCTGCGCCGTGCAGACGCGCCCCGGCGCAGGTTACGAAGAGCAACGCAACGAATTGCGCGCTTACTTGCGGCAGCATCGATACTTGGTCGTGTTGGACGATGTTCGTAAGAACGCCCTCGAAAAACTGGATGACCTCCTTCCGCCCAAACCCTGCACCACCTTGCTGACCAGCCGGGTTCGCCAGATTGGCGGCGTCAACAAGACCTTCGGGCTTGATCCGATGACCCCGGCGCAGGCCAGGGAATTGCTGGTGGCCGTGCTGGGCGAGGATGTGGTCAAAGCCGAGGAACAGGCCGCTGCCGACCTGGCGGAGCGCTGCGCCTTCAACCCGCTGGCGGTGGAGATCGCCGCGCGCCGCATCCGCCAGATGCAGGGCGTGAAGAAACCCATTGCGCGCTATTTCGAGAAGGCCCAGGCGCACTTCGCGTTGCTCAAGATGCCGGGCGATCAGCGCTGGAACATGAATTACATCTTCGATTTGAGTTACAACGATCTCAGCCCCGGCGATCAAGAAAGATTTCGCGCGTTGGCCGCTTTTCATCCCACCGGTTTCGCGCCGCAGGCCGCCGCCTTCCTTTGGGAAAGTGATGAAACCGAAACGCAGAATACGCTTTCACGTTTCATCAATCTGTCCCTCGTCAAATGGGTGCCCGCGGAGACCGAAAAGATCGAGCGCTACCGCCTGCATGATCTGCTGGACGAATATTCGCAGGGGAAGCTGCCCAGAGCCGAAGAAAAGACGGCCCGCGATAAACTGGCCTTATGGATCGTGGCTTTGTTTTCAACATACTTCACAGCCGATAGGACCACAGCACCCCAGGTTTTTATCGAACGCGCTAACTTGTTGCGTTCGTGTGAATGGGCCAGGGGACAGAAGAACGGTGAATTGCTGGCCAGGCTGGTTACGCAAAGCCGCAACTGGTTTTATGTAAATTTCAGTGAGGATTGGCATTTTTGGATCGCCTGGCTGGAAGCTTCGCTTCAACTGGGCTTCGACGATTCGAGCGAGGCAGGCAAACAGCTCAGAGCCAACGTGCTTCAGGCGATTGGGGACGTGCAGCAATTCCGCAAAGAGATGGATGCGGCGCTGAAGAGTTACGAGCAAGCCTTGCAACTCTTCCGTCAAGTCGGGGATAAATTGGGGGAAGCCAACGTGCTTCAGGCGATTGGGGACGTGCAGCAATTCCGCAAAGAGATGGATGCGGCGCTGAAGAGTTACGAGCAAGCCTTGCAACTCTTCCGTCAAGTCGGGGCGAAATTGGGGGAAGCCAACGTGTATTTATCTCTAGGGGATGTCAAAAAGAATGATCACGAGTACGAAAGTGCGATGGTCGATTTCCAAAATGCACTTGAAACTTATCAGGCTATCGGAGATCAATATAGCCAAGGCCGCGCTTTATATCGTCTAGGCGATTGTGTTTTCAATCAGAAAAAATATCAGGATGCTTTGAAATATTATGAAAGCGCTGCGCAACTCTGGAACACAATCAGGGTAACAGATTTAGTAGAGAGCATTCTCGCGCCGCGCATTCAAGCTGCCAAAGAGGGGCTATCAAAGCCATAATCCTTTGCCCCGCGCAGGCATGTGACAGTCACTTTCAAAGTGACTGTCACATAAACATAAATAAACAAATACGCTTGCCCCGCTTCCTTTCCCCACTCTCATTTCGCCAGCGGCAGCCAACCGGCGGCGTGGTAATGCGCCTCGCGCTCCAGCTTGAACTGCTGCGTGTACAGGCGGTAGTAGCGCCCGCGCAGGCGCAGCAGCTCGGCGTGCGTGCCCCTCTCGGCAATGCGGCCCTGCTCGATGACCAGGATGCGGTCGGCGCGGCGGATGGTGGAGAGCCGGTGCGCGATGACGAAGGAGGTGCGGCCCTGCATCAGGTGCTCCATGCCGCGCTGGATGAGCGCCTCGGTCAGCGTGTCCACGCTGGAGGTGGCCTCGTCCATGATGAACAGTTCCGGTTTGGACAGCACCGCGCGCGCCAGGCTGATGAGCTGCTTCTGCCCGGTGGACAGCAGGTTGCCGCCCTCGCCGACGTTCTCGTCGTAGCCGTTGGGCAGCGCGGCGATGAAGTCGTGCGCCCCGGCCAGCCGGGCGGCGGCCTCGATCTCGGCCTGGCTGGCGTCCAGATGTCCGTAGCGGAGGTTCTCGCGGATGCTGCCGGAAAACAGGTGCGGCGTCTGCAAGACGATGCCGATGCGTGAGTGGATCGATTGCAGGGTGTAGTCGGTGTAGTCGCGCCCGTTGATACGGATGACGCCTTCGGTGGGTTCGTAGAAACGGCACAGCAGGTTGACAATCGTCGATTTGCCGCCGCCGGTCGGCCCCACCAGCGCAATCGTCTCACCGGGTCGAATCGTGAGATTGAAATCCGTCAGCACCGGTTTGCGGTCTTCGTAATAAAAGTGGACGTGGTCGAATTCGATCTCGCCCAACAGGCTGCTGGCCGGCGTGGCGTGGGGGCGGTTCTTTACGTCGGGATCGCTGTCGATCAGCTTGAAGATGCGCTCGGCCGAGGCAATCGAGTGCTGCATTTCGGCGTAGACGCGCGCCAGGTCCTGCACCGGCCACATGATGAAGGTCACGTACGAGACGAAGGCATCGATGCCGCCCACCGTCAGCAGGCCCACCTGGCTTTGCAGGCCGCCGTACCAGACGATGATGCTCAAGGCAATGGCGGCCACGATCTGCACCGTCGGCAGGAAGAGCGCCGAGAGCCAGGCCGCCCGGTAGGAGGCGTTGAACATGCTGTCGGTCAGCACCTGGAATTCTTTCAGGTTTTCGGCCTCGCGTCCGAGCGCCTTGACCACGCGCACGCCCTGGATGTTCTCGTTGTACGCGCCGGTGATTTTGGAGTTGGCGCGCCGCGAGTTGCGGAATTCCACCAGAATCTTCTTGCGGAACTGCACGGCGATGAACACCAGGATGGGAATCGCGCAGAATACCACCAAGGCCAATTTCCAGTTGATGATCAGCATGAAGATGGTGGCCGTCAGGATGTTCATGAAGGCCCAGGTAACGTCCACCAGGCCCCAGGTCATCAGGTCGGCCACGCGCCCTGAATCGGAAGTGACGCGCGCCATCAAACGCCCGACGGCGTTCTGGCTGTAGTAGGACAGCGAAAGCTCCTGCAGGTGCTCGAACATCTGCTTGCGCAGGTCGTACTGGATGCGCTCGCCCAGCACCCCGGCCAGGAAGACGAAGCTGAAGACCATCACCGCCTGGACGAGTTGCAGGCTGCCGTACAGGATGGCCAGTTTGTGCAGGGCGCTGAAGTCGCGGGCCATGATGCCCAGGTCAATCATATTTTTGTTGATGTAGGTGAACAGCGAGTCCAGCGCGGAGGTCAGCGCAATCGTCACCAGGAATCCAATCACCCAACGCCGGTGGGGGCGCATCAGGCCGACGATGCGTTTGAAGATCGGCGCCGTCAGGGGGCTGGTGTATTCTTCTTCTTCGAGCTCGATCAGCTCCATGTCGTCAGACATTCTTACTCCGAGTCATGAACTATGGAGCAAGAAAGATGAATCTCATCTTTCTTGCTTTTATCTACGTTAGTATTTCGGTTTCGAGTTCCTCGTCCACCTGGGTCTGGATGTCGTAGATGGTGCGGTACATGCCATCCTGGGCTACCAGTTCGTCGTGCCGGCCCATTTGAACGATCCGACCCTTGTCGAGCACCAGGATCAAATCTGCGTTCATGACCGACTGGATGCGGTGGGCGATGATAAAGGTGGTGCGTTCCTGCATCAGGTCGTTCAGCGCTGCGCGGATGTCGGCTTCGGTTTCCATATCGACCGAGGAAGTCGAATCGTCCAGGATCAGGATGCGGGGGTTCTTGAGCAGCGTGCGGGCAATCGTCACGCGCTGCTTCTGTCCGCCGGAAAGCGTCACGCCCTTTTCGCCGACCAGTGTGTTGTAGCCGTCGGGGAAGGACAGGATCACCTCGTGGATGGAGGCGGCCCGGGCGGCCTCCTGGATTTCCTCGAACGAGACCTCGCGTCCCACACCGTAGGAGATGTTCTCGCGGATCGAGCGGCTGAATAAGAAGGGCTCCTGTTCGACGATACCGATGTGCTCGCGCAGGTACGCGCGCGGGTAGTGGTTGAGTTCCACACCGTCCAACAGGATGCGCCCATCGGTGTATTCGTGGAAGCGTGGCAGCAGGTTGACCAGCGAGGTTTTGCCGGAGCCGGTTGACCCGATCAGCGCCACCGACTGTCCGGGCGCTACGTGGAAGGAAATATCCTGCAGTACCTCTGTCTCGCCGTCCACGTATTGGAAGGAGACGTTCTGAAAGACGAGATCGCCTTTTAGCGCGCCCTGCGGCTCGATTTTGCCTTCCATCAGTTGCTCGCGCTCCTGTTTGACGATTTCCATCAGGCGGTCGAAAGAAACCAGGCCGGTGGAAGTCTGCACGATCATGCGGCCCAGGTTGCGGATCGGCCAGATCAGCCAGACCACCAGGCCCACGTAAGCCAGATAGGTGCCCACGGTGATCTGTCCATTGATAGCCAGCGTCGCGGCATAGACGAAACCGCCCAACATCTGGAAGCCCAACACCACATCCGACAGCGGCCAGAACAGCGAGTGCATTTTCAGCAACTCGCGCCCGCGCAGGAATTTCTCCCAGTTATCGCCCTCGAACTTGTCTTTTTCGTAATCCTGCCGCGCGAAAGCCTTGACCACGCGCACGCCTGTCAGATTTTCCTGCAACGTCGTGGAAAGCGTAGCCTCCTGCTCCTGGTATTTCTCGTAGCGCTCGGTCACGCGTTTGAAGAACCAGACCGAGACTGCCAGGATAAACGGGATGACGATCACCGACACCAGGGCCAGTTGTACTTTCAGCGTCAGCAGGGCGATGAAGTTGATGATGAACAACAGGACGATGCGTCCCACGCCGATGGCTTGCTCGCTGAAGAAGCGGCGTAGGGCGTCCAGGTCGGAGGTACAACGCTCGATCAGGTCACCCGTGGGCGTTTTGCTGTGATAGGAAAAACTCAGCCGCTGAATGTGATCGAACAGGAAATTTCGCAGGCGCAGTGCGATTCCCTCGGCGGTGTAAGCGGCCAGGCGTCCTGACACGAAGGCGAAACTGCCCTCCACGCTGGCGCAGAGCACGAATCCGATGGCGACCAGCAAGAAGGTGTGCTCCATATTCCCGGCGATGGGCGCTGCTTCGCCAGTGACCACATCGGCAAAGTATCCCAGCAGCAGAAAGGTAGCGGTCTTGGCCAGCGCCGAAACCGCCAGGGCGGCTGTCGCGCCCACGTACGGCCACTGGAATCCGCTCATCATGCGCCACAGGCCGGTGAGCCGGTTCGTCGTCAGCACTTTGCGGAAATCGTAATAAGCTGGTACAGAGGTAGTTGTTGACATGCTGAAAGTCCTTTGGGTCGCTCGAACAGAGAACAAAAAAGACACGGCGCTGGGTGCGCCGTGTCTGGTTCGACAAAAGTAAGACAGGGTCAGATCGTCTTAACGATCGATAGGCGCACTCCAAGAAGGTGTATAAGCATTTACCGGTTTATTCGGGATCATAAAGATTGTTACCATCTTGAAGCACAGCCTCCTTTCCTTAGAGATAGATGAGAATGGCAGGAGTCTATCACAAGCCCCTCGAAAATGTCAAGAATTCGCGCCGTGGGTGACTGTTCCAAGTTTGGTAAAACCGTCGGCCCCAAGAATTTTCCTCCCACTTTAGGCTGTTCTTCGGCAAGATGAGAATGCTCGGCACACAAAAAGGGCTGCTAGATAAGGTTCTGCTCCCACTTCCCGAAAATTCAAAAGAAGTTTACCAATTTTGAAACAGTCACCGGTGTGCATTTTATTGACACAGTAATACTTTCTGATATAATCGGGCCGCGTACGACTAGATTAGAGCAAACGAAGCGCCTTCAGCGCGTTTTGATTTTCCCAGTTTCCATGGATTGATAAAAAACAACGGCACGCACAAACCCCAAAATCGGTGAGGCTAACCGCATGAACGAGAAATTGATCCAACAGGTCGTTGACATCGAGAGACAGGCGCGAAAAATTTACGAATCGGCTGTTAGGGAGGCGGAACAGCTACCTATCAAAGCTGAACAAGATGTGCACGTTATGCTTGAGAAGACCCGGAGCGAGGCCCAGGCAGAGGCTAAAAGGCTTGTATCCCAGGCGCAAGGAGAGCAGGAGACGGCCCGCATTTTGGATGAGGTCGAGGGAAAGAACAAGCAAATGGAAGCAATCGCAAACAAGAACTCTGATCGTGCGATCAGCTTCATCATTGAATGTGTTGTAGGCGGGGAATAATCTATGTCTGGTGGGGTATCAGCCTACGCGGCGATTAGTTCGCGGGTACGGGCAATGTCTTCCGGCTTGTTGACGCCGCAGGATATGGGTCGATTGAGCGATTCGCAGGATTTTTTGGCCTTGTTTAATTTGCTAAAGAGTACTGCTTACGGGCCATATCTTGAAGATATTAAAGACAAAGAAGTTGTTCCCAGGCGCGTTATTATCCAACTTAAACGCCGGTTGGCCGATTCGTATTACAGTGTCACTCAAATGGCACCGGTTCAGACTCGTCCGTTAGTTAAACAGTTGTATCGCTATTTCGAGGTGGATAATCTGAAAGCCGTGCTGCGCGGGATCGTTACTGTTCCAACATGGAATACCGACGCATCACTATGGAACAGAGTTCGTGAGGTGCTCTTCCCGCTTGGTTCCGACACGGTGTTGCCTGCACAGGCGATGGTGGAATCTGGCAATGTAGCTACGGCTGTTGAGTTGCTGCATGGGACTCCCTATGAAGAAACTCTTTCTTTCGCGATGAGAAGGTACTCGACGGAGCAGAGTCTATTTCCGCTCGAAGTGGCTCTTGACTTGAACTATTGGCGACATTTGTGGTCGCAAGCCGAGAAGCTGTCGGGGCAGGATCGCGAGTATGGCGTACGGATTATCGGCTCACTACTGGATATGAATAATCTGATGTGGGCAATCCGTTATCATGTTTACCATAAGCTTTCCGAAGAAGAAGTAATCAACTATACTCTGCCTTTTGGGTATCGGGTTCAAGACTCGGATATTCGGGCGATTGCTGCCGGTGTGGATATTGCTCCAATTCTCACGCGTATCTATCCTGATATTACAGATGCCGGCGCTTTGATCGAAGACCCACAGGCCGGTCTTTCGAGACTTGAGGTCTTGCTCAAACGGCAAATATTGAAGCAATGCATATCGGCTTTTGTCGGAAGCCCTTTCCATATTGGAATTCCACTGGCTTTTCTGGTAATGAGTAATTTGGAAGTGCAGGATTTGATCGTTCTGGCGGAGGCGAAGTCTTCTGGTTTACCGGACGATAAATATCGGCCATTTTTGTTGAAAACTAGCCTGCTCAATTGATGATTGGAGTCTGATAAGGCCTTGATATATGCTTTTGGTATTCGGTAGGTGCTTGACTGATAATTTTGTGATTTGTATGGAGATAATATGTTTTTTCCGGAAGCGATGACAGAAGTTGAGCTGATTGTTCCGTCTAAGGACATTTTGGCTGTGACTGAAATCTTGGGTAAGCGCGGCGTGTTCCATCAAATTGATAGTACTTATTTGGGTGTGGATGATCTGGGGCCAAATATCTGGCAAGAAAAAGCCACCAATTATTCAGCGCTTGAGCGCCGTATTCAGATTATTCTGCAAACCATGAACTTGGCTGAGGAATATGCTGGGACTTCTGATGTCGATTCGATGGCTGATGTGGGCGCAGTCCAGACAGCAGTAGATCGTATCGAAGCGGAAGTTAAAGATGCCAGTGAGCAGATGGCTGCCCAAAGAAAGAAGTTGGAGCAACTGGAGGAACAGCTTCATCAATTGGAGCCTATCGCCGATATCGATGCTGATGTTAGCGCTTTGCGCGAGTCCCAGTATCTGTATTCGGTGCCTGGAATTATCCCGGCTGCGAATATCAGTCGGCTGAAGACTAGCTTATCCAGAATTCCGCATGTGTTCTTTACTTTGCGTGATGATCCTCATAGACCGGTTGTCTGGCTCATGGGGTTACGTACGAATTCTGATGTCATCGATCGTGCGGTTAAAAGCGCTTATTTAAGTCCTTTGACCTTGCCAGATGAATTTGTCGGCACTCCTGCTGAAGTTACTGAAACGATTCGAGAGACCATCGAGGCGTCGAAACAGAAAGTATCGGAGTTGAGTGGCGCTCTGGCGCAATTGGCTGATACCCATAAGAAGGAATTGGACAAATTGCTGTGGAATGTCCATGTCAGTCGATTGACGGCAGACGCTATTGCTCGCTTTGGACAACTTCGTCATACTTATGTGGTCGTAGGCTGGGTTCCCAATGTTGACCTGGGCCGATTGATCGGGCAGTTGAAACAGGCATCGAAGGAGATATTGGTTGAAACTACGCCTATGCAGCCTGCAGAACGTCGCGCTAGCGTGCCGGTTGCTTTGCGAAATCCTGCTCTGTTGCGTCCGTTTGAAATGCTGGTCAATACGTATGCTCGGCCTCGTTATGAAGAAATTGATCCAACGATCCTGGTTGCAATCACTTTTCCTATACTGTATGGTGCGATGTTCGGTGATGTGGGCCAAGGACTCGTGTTGGCTGCTGTGGGTGTGCTCCTGACGACCAAGGTGGTGCCCGCTTTGCGAGGAATGGCAAGCTTGGGTGGCCTGATTACGGCCTGTGGTTTATTGGGAAGTGTATTTGGTTTTCTGTATGGTAGTATTTTTGGGTTTGAAGATGTTCTGCCCGCTAACCCTTTTTTCAAACAATTTTTCTGGGAGCATCCCCTGCACAACATTATTCAAACATTGGCGATTGCCGTTGGGGCTGGGGTGGTGTTGCTCAGTGTTGGGCTTCTGCTTAACTTGTACAATGCTCTGAGGGCGCGGGATTGGGGCCGGTTCTTCTTTGACTCTAACGGCCTTTCTGGCGCAGTTTTGTATTGGTCGTTGTTGGGGATCGTCGCGAGTGTTTTTGTCCCGAACTTTCCGGTTCCGACCGCAGTGTTCGTTGTGTTGGCTGTTCTGGGAACGCTCCTGGGCGTTGTATTTTCCGAGCCTTTGAAGCGCCTGCTTGAAGGCCATCGCCCATTGATCGAGGGCGGAGTTGCGATTTATTCGGTACAGACCTTCTTCGAGTTGCTGGAAAAATTTATCAGTATGTTCAGTAATAGTATGTCCTATGTGCGCGTTGGCGCTTTTGCTGTAGCCCATGCCGGTTTCAACCTGGCTGTTTTTGTCTTCGCGGGGCTGGCAAGCGGAGGAAAGAACGTGGGGATAGGTTACTGGACCGTGATTGTGATTGGGAATCTCGGTATCATACTTTTGGAGGGTTTCATTGTAAGTATTCAGACCATGCGTTTGCATTACTACGAATTCTTTAGTAAATTCTTTACTGGCGGCGGTTCACCCTATGAGCCGTTAGCTCTCCCTGGTACGCGCGAAAACTGAACGATACTTTTAAGATGTTCCCTCTTCATAATCAGGAACAAGGAGAAGAAAAAAGATGTTGAAAATTGTAATTGTGATCTTGGCAACCCTCATCCCGTTGGCCCCGATGGTTTTGTATTTCCTCGACCGGCGTGTCAAGAATCCGTTTAAGACGACGAAGAATCTTGTGTCGGCATTCAAAGGCTATAACGCTTTGATCGGTTTGATGGTGCTCGGCGGCGGGCTGGTCTGGTTGTTCTCTCCGCAAACGGTTTTGGCGGCCGGATTTTCTCTACGAGCGGCTACCGACCCCTACGCCTCATTGGCGGCTGGTATCTCGACCGGCTTGGCGGCAGTTGGCGCCGGTATTGCCGTGAGTGGGACTGGGGCGGCGGCCATTGGCGCGGTTGCTGAGAAACCGGACTTCCTGGGCAGATCACTTATTTTTGTGGGTCTTGCTGAAGGTATTGCCATCTACGGTTTGCTGATCGCCTTCCTCGTTCTGTATACGTAGGAAACCATGAAAGTCCTAGTAATCGGCCACCCTGATGCTGTGTTGGGATTCTCTCTCGCGGGCGTAGGCGGTCAGGTGGCGACCACCGCAGACGAGGTCAATCATGCTCTTGATGTCGCCCAAGTTGCAAAGGATGTAGGTATCGTCCTCGTAACTCAGGATGTGGCTGAATTGATTCCGGACCGGATGGAATATCTCAAATTGCGGAGTACGATTCCGCTGGTGGTTGAGATTCCCTCCCGCACCGGCGTCTCTGATGATCAGCCCTCGCTTGGCGACGTGGTGCTCCGAGCGATTGGAATAAAATTGTGAATCTGTTCGGCTTCATTTCTTGTCGAGGCAGCAAAAACGGATTGGATAGTTTATGACGAAAACCGAAGTGGAAGATTTTCAGGCGCTTGAACATGCTATTTTCGCCGAGGCGCGCGATGAGGCGGGGCAGATGAAAGCTGATGCGGCGGAAAGGGCAAATGCGATTCGCAAACGGGCGCATGAGCAGGCTAAGTTGGAAAAGAAGGCCATTCTGGATCGGGCAAATCAGGATGCAGAACGCCTTCGCGGCCAAGTAGTGGCTACAGCACGCTTGAAAGCCCGTTCGTTGGAACTGGAGAATCGTGAAAAGGTCCTGAACCGTGTTTTTGGGGAGGCCAGGAAGCGGTTGGCCTTGGTTGCAAAGCGGCCGGATTATGATTCTATTGTGGCTATGTTGCTGCGTGAGGCATTAACCCAGTTGAAGGTGAATCAGGCGCAAATCCGTGCGGATGAAGCGACACGAAAGTCCTTGGAGAAGGGCGCGCTTGATGAAATTTCCCGAGAATTCAATGGGGAATATACTCTGGGTTCCGTGTTGAATGAGGGCACGGGCATCATTGTCGATGCGAAAGACGGCAAATTGCACTATGATAATACCCTGGAGACTCGCTTGGATCGTATGCAAAGCACGCTCCGTTCCTCGGTTTATAAAATATTGATGGGAGAAAAGGAATGAGCGACCAAGTTGGGACGATTATTTGGATTAGCGGTCCCGTCGTTCGAGCCCGTGGATCCCGCAATGTGGGCATGCTTGAACTCGTTGAGGTCGGCGAGCAGCGGCTCGTTGGCGAAGTGATCGGACTAAGAGAAGATATCATCACTGTACAGGTGTATGAGGAAACAGCCGGGATGCAACCTGGCGCGCCGATCTACGGCACGGGGTTGCCCTTGTCGGTAGAGTTGGGGCCAGGACTGATCCAAAGCATTTACGATGGTGTGCAGCGTCCACTACCGTTGATTGAAGAGGCAACAGGTTCGTTTATCAGCCGCGGTGCACGTTTCGATCCCATTAGTCGGGAAAAACGCTGGAAGTACAGTTCCAAAGTGAAGGTTGGGGACGAAGTCAAAGGCGGTACGATCCTTGGCGTTGCGATGGAGACGGATACGTTTGAGCATCGTGTCATGGTTCATCCTGATGATGCAGGCACAATCACCTGGGTTGCTGATCCCGGCGAATATACGGTGACAGAACCTATTGCAAAGCTCAAAACTGGCGGGGAAGAAAAAGAATTGACCATGCTCCAACGCTGGCCCGTTCGGCAGCCGCGTCCGTTTGTCAGACGGCTTGGTCATCATATTCCTTTGATCACAGGACAACGAATTCTGGATATGTTTTTTCCTGTTGCCAAAGGCGGAGCCGCCGGCATTCCGGGTCCGTTTGGTTCCGGAAAGACGGTTACCCAGCACAGCATTGCGAAATGGGCGGATGCGCAGGTCATTGTCTATATCGGATGCGGAGAACGCGGAAATGAAATGACCGAGGTGTTACAGGAATTTCCACATCTCGTCGACCCGAGAACTGACCGCCCATTGATGGAGCGCACTGTGCTGATAGCAAATACCTCTAACATGCCGGTGGCGGCTCGTGAGGCCAGCATCTACACAGGAATCACCATCGCCGAGTATTATCGCGATATGGGTTACAGTGTTGCTCTGATGGCAGACTCAACCTCGCGCTGGGCCGAGGCGTTACGCGAGGTCTCTGGTCGTCTCGAGGAGATGCCAGCCGAAGAGGGATACCCTGCTTATCTGGCAGGCCGACTGGCTGAGTTTTACGAGCGAGCAGGATCAGTAGAAACATTGAATGACGCGCAGGGATCGGTCAGCATTGTGGGTGCCGTATCCCCTCCCGGTGGCGATTTCTCTGAACCGGTTACTCAGCATACCAAGCGCTATATCCGTTGTTTCTGGGCGTTAGATAAGTCGCTAGCTTCTGCGCGTCACTTTCCGGCTATCAACTGGCTGGAAAGTTACAGTGAATATCTCGAGGATGTTGCCGATTGGTGGCGAGAGAAGGTGGGTAAGGATTGGCTGGAAATGCGCAACCGGGCCATGGATTTATTGAGCGAAGAAAGCCGTTTGTCGCAAATCGTTAAGCTTGTGGGTCCGGATGCCCTGCCATATACCGAGCGAATGGTTCTTGAGACGACTCGCCTCATTCGTGAAGGTATATTGCAACAAAATGCCATGGATGCGATGGACGCCTATTCGCCGGTTGAGAAACAAATTCGTATGTTGGAGCTTATTCTTTATTTTCATGACCGCGGTATGAATATTATTAAGCATGGCGCTCCGATTTCTGTAATCCATGACCTGCCCGTGGTCGACACGTTGATTCGCATGAAATCCAATGTGGCTAATGATGAATTAAGTAAATTTGATGATATTCAAAAAGTAATTGACGAACAAATGAGTCAATTGGATGCGGAGTACAGATGAGTGATACAACAATATTAGGCGGACAGGAAGTCATTGGTGTCGGCCGCATTGAAGGGCCGATCTTGGTCGTGGAAGGTGCTCCGAACGTTAGTTACGACGAAGTCGTAGAAATTCGCGATTCAAAGGGCCAACTCCGGCGCGGACGTGTCTTAGAAGTGAGTGAGGATATGGCAGTGGTGCAAGTATTTACTGGCTCCACCGGGCTTTCTATTGATGGAACGCGAGTACGTTTTCTAGGGGATACCTTGCACATGCCAGTGGCGGAGGAGATGCTCGGACGTATCTTCGACGGCCTGGGTAATCCGATTGACGGCGGCCCTGAACCGCTGACGGACCGTTACGCAGATGTCAACGGCCAGCCGATCAATCCTACTGCACGCGTCTACCCGCGCGATTACATCCAAACGGGTATTTCGTCTATCGATGGCATGAATACCCTGCTGCGCGGACAAAAGCTTCCCCTATTTTCTGGGGCCGGTCTGCCTCACGATCAGTTGGCGGCCCAGATTGTCCGTCAGGCGACCCTCGGGCAGCCGGCTGGCAAGACATCAGATTCCGATGCGGAGCAGTTCTCCATCGTGTTTGCTGCTATGGGTGTCAAGAATGACGTGGCCGATTTCTTCCGCCGTTCATTCACCGAAAGCGGTGCGCTAACCCGTGTTGCCATGTTTCTGAACCTTGCCGATGATCCGCCGGTGGAGCGCATTGTGACACCGCGCGCTGCGCTGACTTTGGCTGAATACTTGGCGTATGAACGTGAGATGCATGTGCTGGTGGTCTTGACTGACATGACCAATTACGGCGAGGCTCTGCGGCAGATTTCAAACGTACGTGGTGAAGTGCCCAGTCGCAAAGGGTATCCCGGCTATTTGTATAGTGACTTGGCGTCGCTTTATGAACGAACTGGACGTATCCGTACGAGCAAAGGCTCCATTACACAAATCCCGATTCTCACTATGCCGAATGATGACATCACGCACCCCATGCCTGATCTAACCGGCTACATTACGGAGGGTCAGATCGTGCTTGGACGTGAGCTCTTCTTTTCTGGGGTCTATCCGCCTGTTACGGTGCTTCCTAGTCTTTCGCGCTTGATGAAGGATGGCATTGGCAAAGGACATACGCGTGAAGATCATCCTCATTGGGGCGCGCAGCTTTATGCGGCTTATGCCAAAACACAGGATGTGCGGGCTTTGGCGTCTGTAATTGGTGAGGAAGAATTAACTGAAGTGGATCAGAAGTATTTGCGATTTGGCCGTGCATTCGAACATGAGTTCGTCAACCAAGGTTTTACTGAGAACCGTAGTATAGAAAAGACGCTTGAAATCGGTTGGGAACTTTTGTCTATGTTGCCTACGAGCGAGCTTACCCGTGTGACATTGAACGAGATCGCTCAATATTACAAGGGCGAAGATGCCGACAATTAATATCGCGCCCACGCGCACAAACCTGATCCGCTTAAAGAAGGAACTCCGTTTTGCACGCGAGGGGCATGAGATATTGGATCGTAAACGCGAGGCGCTGACGAACGAACTGGTGCGTGTGGCCAAGGAGGCAGATACGCTCCAAAAGGAGGTTTGGGCGTTGCTTCAAACCGCCTATGATGCCATGGAAAAGGCGCGTCTGGTCATGGGAAGCGATCATGTGGAATGGGCGGCTCTGGCAGTCAATGAGACGGTGGACGTTCATCTCAAACTGCGGGGAATCATGGGGGTAGCGATTCCCAGTATCGAAGCACGTGGCGAGCCTATGGAATTGCTCTATAGCCCTGGGGATACTCCTGCCGTTTTGGATGAGGCCAGTATGGCTTTTCGTAACGTGCTGTTGCGCATTCCCCAATTATCTATGCTTACCGCGACGGTTTGGCGCTTGGCTAATGAGTTGCGTAAGACACAGCGCCGTGTGAATGCTCTTCAACATATTTTTATTCCCCAGTATGAAGATACTATTAAATTTATTATCAGTTCCTTGGAAGAGCGCGAACGAGAAGAGACATTTCGTCTGAAATGGTTGAAGACGAAGATGTCGGAGACTAAGACACCGGTAGGCGGTGCTGACTGAACTATCTACCAATGGATTTGTATAGAAAATGGAGTGTCATGATCGAATTGATGCGATGACACTCTATTTTTATGTTTCCAGGGCGCAGACTATCGTATCGTCCACGCTTAAGGCCTGTCCTTCGGCCCAAAATTGATCCCACTGAGATTTCCCCAGGGCGGTTTTTAGCGAAACAAAACGCTCCTCCGTGTAATAGCTGTGAAAACCCGGGTGCCATAGCATGCCATTGATTTGACGCAGCGCATCGGCTGCGCCCCACAATCGCACGGCGCGGGTGGGTTGCCCCAGCTTTTCGGCAGCCTCTGCCAGGCGCTCGATCCCCCATACCAGTCCCCAATAGTCTTTCATGTCGTGTGAAAGGACCAGACTTTCTTTATACAACTCGATGGCTTTTTGGTTCTCGCCGCGTCTGAACAGCGTTGCGCCAACGTAAGAGCTGATCGTTGCGATGTTGAGTTTATCTTCCAATTCGGCGTAAAGAGCCAAAGCCTGCTCATATTGCTTTTGCGCGAGGGCATACTCGCCTTGTTGCAGTGCGGCGTGGCCCAGAAACGTCAAAGCCTCAGCGCAGGGCCAGCGCTGGTCGAGTTCCTGGAACAGCGCCAATCCCTGAGTCAGGTAGGAGACGGATTGTTCAAAATCCCCTTGTTCCAAAGCAGTCACACCCAGGTGCTCAAAGGTCCAGGCAACGTCTTCGGTGCTGTTTAGGGCCTGGAAGAGTGGCAGGCTTTCCTCGATGGCTGCTCTTGAGCGTTCGAAATCTCCTTGTCCGCGGGCAACGGCACCGATGCCGTGAAGCGACAGGCCCAAATAGCGTTTATCGGCCAACGTGCGCGCGATGATTACCCCTTCTTCGAAGTATTCGCGCGATTGACCCAAAGAACCCATGACCATTCCCAGCCAGCCTGCCCCCCAGAGCGCTTTGGCGCGCGCCAGAGATTTCTGCCCTTTGGAACTGTCGAGGATAACTTTCATCCACTTGGCTCCCTCTTCGACGTGATTGTGGATCTGCCAGAACCGCCAGATTGCTCCTGCAATTTTCAGCGCGGCTTCCATTTCTTTATGATCAAGCGCCCACTGCAGCGCAGCACGGATGTTGTCGTGCTCTTCTTCCAGTTGTCTCATCCAGACTGTCAGGTTGGGCTCTTTGTGCCCGGGTTCTATGGTTTCGACCAGGTGAAGGAAATAAGCCAGATGTCGCCCGTGCACGGACTCTGTTTGGCCGTAGATTTCCAATCGCTCGAGAGCGTATTCGCGCAATATTTCTAATAGCAAAAAACGAGGCTCGCCGTTTGGCCTGGGCTCGTGTTGTAGCATGCTTTTGTCGACTAATGAAGCTAGTTGGTCGATCAAAAGTGGCCGGGGACTTTCTGCCTCGCTGCAAATTGTGTAGGCGGCGTCCAACGTACAGCCGCCAACAAAGACGCCCAGTTTTGCAAAGAGAATTTGCTCCTCCGTGTCCAAAAGCTGGTAGCTCCATGTAATGGCGCTACGCAAGGTCTGATGGCGCGGCGAACGGTCGGCGCTCTTATGCGCCAGCAGACTGAGACGATGACTCAATTCTTTTAGTAGAGCTGTCGGTGCAAAAAGCTTGACGCGCGCTGCCGCCAGTTCAATCGCCAGAGGAATCCCTTCCAGTCGGACGCAAATTTCCGCCACGGTGGGAGCATTCTCGCTCGTCAACTTGAAATCGTGCTTGACTGCCTGCGCCCGGCCCACGAACAGGGCAACTGCGGGAGATTGCGCCAGGGTATCCAGGGTAGGTAAATTGTTCAGATCGGGAACGGCCAGGGGTGGGACGCTGAATTCGTATTCCCCGTACAGATGGAGTACTGCCTGGCTGGTGACCAGAATCTTTAATTCAGGCGCGGCAGCTAACAATTCGGTGAGCAGTCGCGCTGCATCTGTTACCTGTTCGAAGTTGTCAAGAACTAGCAGCATCTGCCGGTCTTGTAGGAACTGTTTGAGTAGATCGGATGCCGGTTGGTTGTCCCTCGTCTTCAGTCCGAGCCCTTGGATAATCGTGGCCGCTACCAGGTCTGGATCGGTCAACGATGCCAGTGAAACGAAGAAAGCGCCATGCTCAAAATCGTTGAGCAGGTTGACTGCTACTTGCAAGGCCAAACGGGTTTTCCCGATGCCCCCCGGCCCGGTAATGGTCAGCAAGTCGACGTTATCTTTCGTCAAAAGCTTTTGAATGGTCTCAAGTTCTTTGTCCCGTCCGATTAAGGGGAGGTGCGGGTAGGGGAGATTCGTTTGGGAACCGGATAGCCTGTTTTCTGTTTCAGTGGTTTCCACCTGTCCGCCTGTTGACTGGGCGTTGAGCATGGTAACCAGCGTCTTTATCAGTGATGTCCGGTAACGCACGTAGGTGGCAACGCTGACGTGCAGCAAAAGCGCATATTTTTGCAGGCTTGCGCCGGGCTCGTTCAAAAGCACATGGAGAGTCTTGCGTTGTCTTTCCGAAAGCGGGAAGCTACGTAGAAGCATATAAACAGCATTTAATCCCCCTTTTTGCTGCACCCAGGAACTCCATGGTTCTTCCTCGAGAAGAATTTCTGGCTCGCTGAGCAGGGACTTGATAGAACGCTCGTCCCAGTAGATAGCAGGTCTTTTCGGGGATGTAGCCTTGCTCATGCAATCTCCAGACTTACCAATATAATTGCAGCTTTTCTGGAAGCTACTATGATTATTTCACAGAGGCTCCAGTTGTCTTTACTCGCTTGGTAAGTTTTTTTATATGTTACACAAATTTGTCTAAACCTTTGAGTCTCTCTACAATGGCTGTTTCACTCGCGCCAACTCAGATGAATTAAAATTGAGCAGAATTTGAGCAAAACGAGATAGGGTAGATTGTTATACAATTAAAACGAGGAAAATGTCCTTATCTGGCCCAGATTATAAACCATTCAGTTCGAGGAACCGCGTTCCCGTCCTATCGAAAGGTAACATGATGCATAACAAACTTTACCCTCTGGCGTTCGTTGTTCTCGTTCTGAGTCTTTTATTCACTGCATCTTTTGCCAGCGCGGCTCCTGCTCAGGCCAGCCGTGGCGCCTGGGCGCCTAACGTCTGGTACAACGTCGGCGATACGGTGACTTACAACGGGGCGACGTACCAGTGCCTTCAAGCGCATACATCGGAGGTCGGTTGGGAGCCACCGAATGTGCCCGCGCTCTGGCAACCCGTCAGCGTGACCAACACCCCCGGGCCTTCGGCTACGCCCACGCGTGCATCCGCTCCGACGAACACCCCGGTGGGTCCGACCAGCACGCCCACCCGCATCAGCACACCCGTGAGTCCGACCGGTACGCCTTTGCCTACGGCGACGAGCAGCGGCGGAGCAGGCTGCTGGCCGGCCTGGAGCGCCAGCGCAACCTATACGGGTGGCATGCAGGCCAGTGAGAACGGCGAGAACTACCAGGCAGCCTACTGGACGCGGGGAGACGATCCGGCCACGCATAGCGGCCCGTCGGGCAGCGGACAGCCCTGGATTCCCATGGGAGCTTGCGGCGGCGCTGCGACCGCTACCCCAACGCGTACATCCAACCCAACGAACACGCCCACTGGTCCTACCAGTACGCCCGTTGCTGGGAGTGGTTTCCCGAGTCAAGTGTTTGCTCCCTACGCAGATATCAGCTTCACTTCTATCCAGGCGGGTTACCAAGCGACCGGGCAGAAATATTATGCGCTCGCTTTCGTGTTGGCAAATAGCGGTACCTGCACACCGGCCTGGGATGGCACACATAATATGTCGGAAAATTATTACGCCAGCGAGATCAATACCATCCGCGCCGGCGGTGGCGACGTGGTCGCTGTATTCGGTGGCGCAAATGGCAGCGACCTGGCTTCCGTCTGCACCACGGCCAGTGGCCTGCAGGCTGCTTACCAGGCGGTGATTGACCAGTACCAGTTCAAATGGATCGATTTGAATGTCGAGGGTGGTCTCGTGGCTGACAGTACGTCTGTCGATCGACGCAGTAAGGCTCTCAAAGGGTTGGAAAGCGCCAATCCAAGTCTGAAGGTTTCGATTACCCTACCTGTCCTCCAATCTGGGTTGCCACAGGATGAGCAAAATCTATTGAGCAATGCGAAATCGAACGGCACCCGAGTGGATGTGGTCAACGTGATGGCAATGAATTACGGCCCGTCCGGCGTGGATATGGGGCAGGGCGCGATTGATGCAGCCAGTAATACCTACAACCAGTTGGTCAGCCTTGGCATCTCCGCCAAAGTGGGGCTGACGCCAATGATCGGGCAGAACAATACGCAGGGTGAGATTTTCACCTTGAGCAACGCAGATACATTGGTGGCCTACGCCAAGGCGAATAGCTATATCGGCTGGTTATCGTTTTGGTCGCTAGGACGCGACAATGGCGGTTGCGCCGGAAACACGACAGCTTCCGCCAGTTGTAGCGGTATCACGCAAAACAGTTACGACTTCACCAATAAATTCAAGGCATTCCCTTGAGAGTTGATAAGTGATTTGTCCGCTCAAGTTGTACGTGAGTAAACAAGGCCCGCCAAGTACTGGCGGGCCTTGTTTTGCGTGCATCTCTCAAGTCAGGATGCGAGAGATATTTTGGAGCAATGGCTCGTGGGCGCTATTCAAAAAGAAATGATCCCCCGGAAACATGCGCATGCTATACGCGCCTGAAGTCTGGCTTCGCCAGGCTTCCAGTTCATGCGAGCTTATCTTCTTGTCCTGCCAGCCTCCAAAGACGCTGATAGGGATCGACAGGGGCGGCTCTGGCTGATAGATATACGTTTCGTAAACCTCAAAATCTGCGCGCAGGCACGGCAGCAAAATTTGCATTAGTTCTTCGTGTTGTAAAATCGCTTCTGGTGTTCCGTTGAAATCTCTGACCGCTTCTTTGAACTGGTCGTCGGGAAGGTTGTGAATGGGAGGCCTGGGATTGTGTATCTGTGGCGCACGTGCCCCAGATACAAAGAGATGGATTGGCTGGGGCATGCTGCGTTGTCGTAACCGCCGCGTCAATTCGAAGCCGATCAGTGCGCCCATGCTATGCCCAAAAAAAGCGAATGGCTTTTCACTGACCAGCGATAGGCAGCGATCAGTAAGCTCGTCGATCAATGGTAGGAGCCGTCGGAAGGGCGCATCCCTAATACAGTTTTCACGGCCGGGAAGTTGGATCGGGTAAACTTCTATCCAGTCGGGTAGATCATTGGGCCAGCTTCTAAATATCGAAGCGCCACCGCCTGCATAGGGAAAGCAAAACAGGCGTAGACGGGCCTGCGGGTTGGGGCGGTAGTAGCTTAACCGTGGATTTGTTTTGTTAGCCATTCCCGCGTGGGCGCTCCTGTGCCCTTTTTCGCAGACTTGATGGACGCATATCTGTCCAGACTTCTTTGATATAAGCCAGACACTCGTTTTTTGGGCCGCTCTTGCCGGCGTCACGCCAGCCGTTCGGGTTGTCCCGTTTAATAGGCCAGATGGAATATTGTTCTTCGTGGTTTATCACGACTTTGTAGATGGTCTTGTCCTCTCGTTCTTCTGTGTTCATTCCGTCCTCCGGTTATGGTATTTATAGCTGAATGTTCAAGTCGTCCGCGGCTCGTGGACCTGTGGTCGTTGGTCGCCAGTCATCTCGGCGCTCAATAATTTGAGCGTAGGCTGGGAGGCTACCCAGAGTGTTAGCAGAAGGATCAGGCCACCGCTCAAGGCGAAAAGCCCGGTCAAATTCCAGCGGCTGACTATCCCTGAAAGCGCCTGTGAGAGCGGTACCAAGCCCATGCTCGCGAGCATAAGTATACCCATGGTGCGCCCAAGCATCTCATCTGGTGTTCGCTGTTGGATCCAACTGATCAGTGTGAGCAGGATGTAGCCATTGCCTGTTCCGAGAAGCAGCATCAGCGCGAAATCGATCCAGGTCTGTGTAATCCAGCCAAAACTGGCTAATACGATACCAAAGGTTACCAGCAGGGCGACGAGAAAGGCGCTCAGACTGCGACTGCTTGGTTTAGGTAGTAAACCGGCAAGAACGTAGCCGACCAGATTCCCGCCGGCGTAACCCGCTATGAGAAAGCCAAAGGCCCTTGCGCCCTCTGCCAGATGCTGGTCTGCCAGGACGGGGATTCCGACCAAGAGCGGCCCGGTGATCAGAAAATTGGCGACGGCGATTGTGATGAGTATAAATCTTAAACTGGCATGCTTCCATAAATAACCCCCGGCTGACTGAAGCGAACGCCAGAGCGCTTCCTGTTGTTTGGTATCCTTTGCTTGCTTGCGCCTGCCGCTCATCGTCGACAGCGCAATGGCTGAAAGCGCATACGTCAAAGCGTCGATTGCAAAGGCGACGGCGATGCCGAACATGGACTGCGAGTAAGCGCCGATCACAACTCCTGCGAGGGCCGGGCCCACAAAACCGGCCAACTGTGACGACCCCATTGTGATCGAATTGCCGACCTGTAGATCCTCCTCGGAAACCAGAGAGGGAACCATGCTGTTGGCCGCCGGTATGACGAATCCGGAAACCAGGCCGCCGATCATACTGAAAAAATACAACATCCAAACCTGCATCAAACCGGTAAAAACCAGCGCGGCCGATAGACCGGTCATCAAGAAACTGGTCGAGTCGCAGACGATCAGGACGGTGCGCGGCGAAAACCGGTCGACGATCGCCCCACCGATCAGCATGAACACCGTCTGCGGGATGCCTGCCAGCGCCAATACCATGCCCAACGCAAGTGAATCATCCGTTAGTTTGAGCACCAGCCAGGGTAAGGCGATTACAGAAAACTGTGCGCCAAGTACGGAAACGAAGCCGGCAAACCACAATAGCCGAAAGTCGCGGATCGAAAAGACGCGAAGCAAAGGGGTAGTCGCGGTATTTGTCACGGAAACTATCTGTTCCTTATAGAGTAAATGCTGAGGCTCTGTGGCGAATTGCTCATCTCATTCTTTCACTGCATAAATTTTTTAGGATTTTCCCAAAATTTTGCGATAACTGCTCGATGGTCGAACGACGGTAAACGGTCTCTCCGGAAACCCATTCCCAGTGAAGTTCGTCTCCAATCAGCGTCGTTCTCAGTTCCAAAAGGTAAGGCCAGACAAGCTCTGGATTCTTGGCATCCCAAAGTGGTCTGTAAATCGGACGAATTAATGATTGATTTCCGTCAAATGGCGTTGCAGCTTGCCTTGACTCGTGACTGAATACAATCTCAGGTCGGGGCCGGAGCGTTTTCTTGATCGCTTTGTCTCCATTCATGTAGCGCAGTAAATCATAGCTAGCGCCTCCATGGATTGGACGGCGGTATTGCTCCTTTACCAGCGGTAAGGCTTCCTCAAGGCTTTGAGCACCTTCCAACTTTAATAGCAAAGGGAAGTGTATAACGCACCATCCCAGCGTACGCGAAAGATCGACACCCTCCAGCGGTAGGTCTCGTCCGTGTCGCAGGACGTCTACATACAGCGGCCGTTCTGCCTTTGCTTGCCCAATGGCCTCGGCCATGACAGCCAACATGACCTCGATCCATTGCATGTCATACGCTTTCAAGATCGTCTGTTCTAAACGGCCTGTTGTTTCTGCATCAAGATTCCCAGCTATCCGATAAAGAGATTTGAAGAGAAGACTGGTATTGGGATGGTCGCGTGGAAGGATGGCAGGCAAAGCCTCGCCCGGCTTGGATTGCCAATATCCCAACTCTTGTTGTACCGTCGCGGAATGCGTGTATTCAATTAGTTGCTCAGTCCAATATTTGAACGAGGTTGTTTTGGCGGGGAGTTGGATGCGGCCTCCTTGCATAAGCTGCTGGTAAGACGTGATGAAATCTTCGAGCAGGATGTTGTTGGAAAAACCATCCGTAATCAGATGGTGAATGGTAAGCGAAAGATAACTTGTGGCGCCTGAACCACAATCGAACAGGATTACCCGCAACAACGGGCCATCAGACAGATTCAGGGTGGTTTGAGCCTGCTCGCTGGCCTTGTCCATCGCCGGGATTCGCTCCGCTTCAGGGAGCGCAGAAAGGTCGACCACAGAAAACGGGATGTCGTCGTCGGGGGGAGCGATCCATTGTGTCCAGCCTGAGCCGTTTTGAGCAAAACGCAGGCGCAGGGCCTCGTGACGCAGAAGCAGGTTATGGAGCGCCTCCTTCAGTAGCGCAGGATCCGGCCTTAAGGGTGGATCGATTGCAAAAAAATAGACGATATTGAAGTGATGCGGCTCGATGAAGTTTTGCTCGAAAAACCAACATTGGTTGGGCGACAGCGGGACAAAGCCAGTGGCAGCCGACTCCGATTCGCCGATAGTTTCGCTGACAGTGGGGACAATCGCATGAATTGCCTTTGCCAGTTCGGCGATGGTCGGGGATTGGGAAACCGGCTGAAGCGCCAATTTCAGGCCAGCCTGGTTCACCCTGGACACGACGCGCATCCATTGCAATGAATCGCCGCCCAATTCAAAAAAGTTGTCGAAAACACCTATCTGGGCGATTCCCAATACGTCTTGCCAGATTTTGACCAGTGTCTCTTCCACCGGCGTGCGAGGCGCTGCTGGAGTTCTCTGTTTAGCAGGCGTGGCCAGCGGCTGTGGGCGCAAAGCCGGGATGTGTTCGTTCGGAATCTTTTCACCCAGCGTATGCAGTCGTTGGTCAGAGTCCAGGGTGGCGCTCTCCAGAATGGCCTGGAAGTCTTCCATCATGGTCTGAATCGTGGCGGCTTCGAACACGTCTGTGTTGTAATTGAAGTACCCATATAGATTCGCGCCGTCTTCTGCCATGTCAATGCTCAGGTCGAAAAGCGCCAGACTGTTTTTTAGTATTAACGGACGGAAGGTCGTGCCGGGCACAGTTGGCATGGCGGCGGAAATATTCTGCAGGACGAACATGACCGGGAAAAGTGGTCCGCGACCACGGTGCATCGGGCGCAGATCGTCCAACACTTGCTCGAAGGGTAACTCTTGGTGGGCGTAGGCCTCGTGGCAGACGTTGCTAACCCGCTGAACCAACTCTCGGAAAGTGGGATTCCCTGACAGGTCGGTGCGCAGGGCCAGGATGTTGACAAAATATCCGATGATTGCTTCCGTCTGTTGGCGGGTACGGTTCGCCACCGGGGAGCGAATCGTGATGTCCAATTGCCCACTGTAACGGGCGAGCAACGTCAGGAAACCGGCCAGCAGGATCATGAATAAGCTGGCTCCGCTGTCACGACTGAAAGCCTTGAGCATCTCCGTTTGGGCTACTGAAAACTGAATCGAGCGCGTATCGCCTTTGTGACTCGCTATTTCTGGCCGTGGACAATCCGTGGGAAGTTCCAAGACGGGCATATTTGCCAGGCGCTGTCGCCAATAGGCTTGCAATTTCTCTACTTGTTCTCCTTGTAACCATGCACGCTGCCAGACTGTGAAGTCGATGTACTGAATGGACGGCATTGGCAATGGCGAGGGTTGTCCCTGGCGGAAGGCTGTATAGAGTATGAGCGTTTCGCGCGCCAACACGTTAACAGACCAGCCATCTGAGATGATGTGGTGCATGTTCAGCAGTAGAATGTACTCTTGCGCGTCTAGTTGCAACAGTTTACAGCGTAGCAAAGGGCCGCTTGCCAGGTCGAAAGGGGTTTGCGCCTCCTGGGTAGCCAGTTGGATGATTGTGCGCTCCTGTTCTGCCTGTGACAAGCCTTGTAAATCGACACACAGTAGAGGAAGACTCAGCGTAGCAGCCACTACCTGCACGGGAGTTCCATCTACTGTCTGGAAAGTCGTTCGCAAGCTTTCGTGGCGCTGCACGACTTCATTCAGGCTGCGTTCCAGGGCCGAGACATGCAATGCGCCGGATAAACGGTAGGCAGATGGCATGTTGTACGCGGCATTTCCCGGATGCATTTGATCGATCAGCCACAGACGATATTGCGCGAACGAAAGCGGCGCACGGGAGCGGTCGCCGTTCCACCGCGGAATCGTCACCCGTTTTGCGGCGATCCCTTTCTTTTCGATGAGACGTTCCAGGGCGTCAAGGCGTTTCGGTGAAAGCAGTTTACTGGTTTTCATGGATAAGCCTTCTGAAGCGTAAATTCTTTTTCGATTGAATTTCGCGCTGTTTGTGCGCCGTTTTCGGCGCGAATCCGTTCGCCCAGCCGAGCGGCGGAACGACTGAAACGCGGGCGGGAAAGCGCCTGGGCGATTGCGGCGCTCAGACTGGCGGCGGTCAACTGTCCGTGTGGAATGATTGCAGTTGCACAGCCCAGGGCGCGCGCATATTCGGCCCAAATGGGCTGATCTAGGAGATGGGGCACAACGACCGTGGGGACTCCCGCGCGAAAGGCGGCGGCGGTGGTCCCTGCGCCCCCGTGATGGACGATACAAGCGGCGCGCGGGAACAGCCATCCGTGCGGCACAAAGTCGGCAGCGTAGATGTTCTCTGGCAGGCTATGGTTTTGCGCCAGGTTGCCCCCACCGCGTTGGATAATGGCGCGACAACCGGCCTGCTTGATCGCGTCCAGGATTAAGCCCGTCAGCCTGTTGGAATCGTCGCTGGGCATGCTGCCGAAGGTTATGACAGCCGGCGGTTCTCCCGCCCAGATAAATTCAACCAACTCCGGGTCGGGTTGCCAGTCTGGTTGGTCGAAGAACCAGTAGCCGGTCAGGTGGTAGTGTGACGGCCACTCGGCCGGTGGTCGAAAGATATGGCGGCTGACGGCGTATAGGGCGAGTTGGGGCGAAGCTCCATCTGCGCCCAGGGGGTCTGCCAGGGGCGGCAAGCCCACCTGCTGCCGGCAGCGGTTGATGGGCGGCGCGCTGACTTTGCGCAGCGCGTTGCTGCTCCTGGAGCCGAACGGGGAGAAATGCGTCGATACAAAGGGAATGCCTGTTGCGTCATGCGCCATGCGTGCTGCCGACTGAAAAGAGGGGCTGATCAATAGATCGGCCGTTGCGCACAGGCCGCATAATTCCTGAAACATTTGAGGAAGCCAGGGAGCCAACGATTCGACATAGTAACGAGTCTGTTCGATGGGATCGGCAATCTCTGCTTGCCGGGCAAAGATTTTGTGCCAGGCATCCAAGCCAGTGCCGACTCCTATGGCAGCAAATCGAAAGCCGAGGCTTTGAATCCTGTGTTGGTATATCGAAGGCAAAGCAAAGACGAGTTCGTGCCCGACGCTGCGCAACTCATCGGCCAACGCCAATAGCGGCTGCACATCGCCAGTTGAGCCGATGCTGGTGATCACTATGCGTTGCGGCGAGACCGCTTGAGCCGGAGTTGGAGACAATTCTTTCGTCGAATGTAGTGGCTGGCCGCGCCGAGAGTCTTGTACCGCGCTGATGAGTGAACGGCTGGATGGCGCTGCACGGACCTTTTGGAGGCCGTCCCAGAGATCGCTAAATTCGGCGGCGTCGGACGTGTCACATACCAGGCGATGCCGTGTTTCCAGCAGCAAGCTTTTGAGCGCATCGGACGGCATTTTGGTTTTGACGAGCGGGTACGTGATGACCTGGCCTGTTTGTTGGCCCGAATAGATGCGAAAGGGGTCCAGGTTGCCAAAATAGTAGTCGCTGTATGGGTCGGTTTCACGGATCAACTGCTCGCGCAGATATTGGTCTGTTACGTTGGTGGCCGTCAGGATGTGGCGGCCAAAATCTGCTGCGCTGAATTCGACCGGCATCCAGCCATATTGTGGAGTGTAGAATTCGGCCCAGGTATGAGTCAGTATATTGTAGATGCGTCCGGTTACCACGGTGCGCTGAGGAGAGTCGGGGGACAGTTGTCGGCCAAACAGGGCCCCGTACTGTTCACGGGCCGGGATTCTCATCAGGCGACAGAGATTGACAAACAGGCGGGCCAGATGCACACACGGGCCGAAGCCGGTTTCCAGCACCAGATAATCGGCTAAAAAGCTTTGCAGGTACCGCCGGTTGTTCAGTATCCAGAGATAGATTGTGTGCGCCATGGCGTATTGGTTTCTGGCGGGCCCTGCCAATATCTTTTTTAGAAGCGCCTCGACCTTGGGAAGTTGGGCGACAGGGTACGTTGGCGTTAAATATTGGCTGCTGGTAGCGATGGGCGCTGGACTTGCGTTGTTTTCTGGCAGCAAATGTTCTTGCAGGTCGCACTCGAACTCGTAGCGCAGCAGGATGCTCCCGTCCGACTGGGTCGCCTGCGCCAGGGGAAATTCTGAAATCATCGTTCGTTCGCTGTCGGCGTAGCGAAGCAGGACTTCCGGCTCGCAGCGCACAATCTGTACGTTGGATTGACAGGCATGTGCGGCCGGCAAAGGAATATTTAGCGTGGCGTTGAAAGAGCCCTGCGAAAAAGTGGCTTGAGGAATGCTTATTTCATAGACGCCGCGACAGTGGAAAATAAGCGCTGCGCTGCTCGATGGGCTCTTGCCTTCCTCGGGCGAGGATGCGGATCCGTTCTGCGGATGGGGAATCTGCTCCCGAATCCAATGGTAGCGTGTGTGCGCCAGTTCGTACTGCTGATAGGTCGTGTTTTTGCGTAGCCAGTTTGTCGTATGGTCGAAATCGAAATAAAAGCGTTGATTGCGCCGTTGGGTAACCAGGCCTCGGGCGATGGCCTGATCCAGATAGGATTCGATCTTGTCGCGTGGAATCCCCGAATGTTCACAATAATACTCGACCATAAAATCTTTGTCGCAAACGCAGTCGGCCCAGGCTGCTTGCCGGTAAACGCGGTAAAACTCCTGGCGGATGTCGATATCGGGTAATTCCTGTTCGGCAGCGAGGAGCGTCAACAGGCTATCGAAAACAGGAGACGGCGGGGCCGGATCGGGCCGGTCTTGATAGGCGAACCACAAATTGAGCAGGATGACCAGCAAGTAAGGATGGCGGTAGAAGAACGCCTGCCGCTCGACCAGCGTGTTGTTGCGGTCTCCCTGGCCGGCGTGATACATGTGATAGGCCCGCGCGTCGGGCGCGCAGCCAAAGTGCGCTCCCGTTGTCCACAGGCGTATGCCCAGATCGGTGTCCTCCGTGCGTCGCATGGACGTATCGAATCCCCCGACTTTCTCGAAAGCTTCCTTGCGCGTAGCCACATTGGACGTAATCAGCGAATAAGCACATAGCAAACTCTTCGGATACTGCTGACATACCCCAGGAAGTTGCGCTTCGATTTTCGCCATTGCATAGCTGGGGTACATGCCCGGCTGCGCATTGCTATGCAGTCGAGTAAACTGTTCGATAACCTGGGTTGTGAACAGTTCATCGGGCGCAATTCCTAACATTTGTCCCAGCACAGCAGGCCGGATATCCGGGTCGGCTCCCAGATGGAGATGATAGCGGCCGCCCGATACGACATCCAGCGATGGAGCCTGCGCAAACGCTGCGGCGTATTTTTGCAGCCAATCCGGGGCAGGGAGCATATCGGCGTCGAGAAACACCAGGAGGTCGCCGGTAGCTTGGACGCAAGCGGTATTGCGCGCTTGCGAGCGCCCCAGGTTGGTAGGATGGGAAAAGTGATGTAGGTTGATCCCGGTGTTGCGCCGGCGCAGGAAAGTTGACGTGCCATCCGTAGAGCCATCATCCACGATTAAGCACTCGAACTGGTCGCGGGGCAAGGTCTGGGCCTCCAGGCAACGGATTACCAGTTCGAGCGTCGAACGGCTGTTAAACGCCGGTATCACGATGCTGAAAAGGGGACTCATTGCGCGGTTCCCAATATGTCTGGCGGCTCATCATCCTCCAGCTCTGCGAGCATCGCATCGATTTCCTCATCCGACATCCCCGCAATCAGATTTAGCGTGGCCACAATCTCTTCCATGTCACCGTTGCC
This sequence comes from Anaerolineales bacterium, assembly GCA_046704785.1. Classification (GTDB taxonomy): domain Bacteria; phylum Chloroflexota; class Anaerolineae; order Anaerolineales; family Villigracilaceae; genus JBJKRF01. Next base: position 61,919 of record JBJKRF010000055.1, read on the forward strand.
TGTATGATTCTGTATCAAAGCCTCGGCGACTCCGGCGACGGTTGGGCTTTCAAAAAACAGCGCAATAAGTGGCTCCTCCACGCGCAAGGCCTCCTGCAAATAGGCCATCGACTGAACGGCCAATAAGGAGTTCCCGCCTAATTCGAAGAAGTTATCATAAATTCCCACGCGCTCGACATCGAGAATGTCTGCCCACATTTGGGCCAGCACTTCTTCCACGGGGTTGCGCGGCGCGGCATATCCTTCATCCAGTCCCGACCGGTCGATGTCTATTTTGAGCAAAGCTTTGCGATCCACTTTGCCCGTGGCTGTTGATGGTAAAGTATCCAGGAAGACAAATGCCGATGGAACCATGTAGTCTGGCAGGCGCTGCTTGGCAAAATCGCGCAGCTCCTTTTGTGCGGGGGAGGCAAGCGGATCGACTGCGACATAAGCCACCAATTGCTTGTCCTCGGACGTTGGCTCTGCGACCGGCCCTGACGACTTTACCTGCCCCATCACAGCTGCCTCACGGACGCCCGGATGCTGAGCCAGAACCGCTTCCACCTCTCCCGGTTCGATGCGGTAACCGCGAATCTTGATTTGATAGTCGGTCCGTTCCAGGAAGTCGAGCGAGCCGTCCGACTGGAAACGGGCAAGGTCTCCCGTCTTGTAAAGACGCGCCCCCGGTTCCGGGCTGAAGGGGTCGGGGATGAAGCGCTCGGCTGTCAACGCGGGACGATTGTGGTAGCCTCGCGCCAGGTAGTCCCCACCGATGTAGATCTCTCCCGGTAGTCCAAGGGGAACCGGTTCGAGTTGCTGGTCGAGCAGATAAATACGGGCATTCGAAATGGGGCGTCCCACCGATATGTTATGCGTGGTCGTATCCTGTTCAGGCGGCGCAGGATAAGCTGTCACCACGCCGGTGACTTCCGTCATCCCAAACATATTGACCAGTTGCGCCGTCTGGCCAAGGTCCTGAGTCCAGGCGCGCAGAATGTCGGAGCGCATTACTTCGCCAGAAGAGATGATCATGCGCAATTTGTTTTCCAGCAGGGTTTTGCGCTTTTCCGTCGGCGTGCTGCGCAATACCCCAATGCAGTTTCGCCAATAGGACGGCGTCACCCCCCAGTGAGTGACATCGTAATCTTTCATCAACTTGAACAGCGCCAGGGGATCGTGTACCTGCTCATGGGTCGCAATGACAACTCCCGCGCCTGCGCAGAGCGGCGCCATGAACTGACGCACCGACGCTGAAAAAGAGAACGACTGGGCATGCAGATGCCGGTCCCGTTCTGTCAGCCCCGTCACAGCTTGAAGCGCCTGTATGTGGGACCACAGGCTGGCGTGTGTGATCATGACGCCTTTCGGTTCTCCGGTGGAGCCTGATGTGTAGATAAGATACACCGGATCGTCGGCAGACGTCAGGCATGTGGGGTTTTCCGTGCTGTATTGTGACAGGGCCGGCCTGGCGGTGTCCAGGCAAACCAGAGATGCCCCAAGTTCAGCCAACTCGTCGCGCAAGCTGCTTTGCGTTACCAATATGGTGGCCTGGGTATCCGCCAGGATGAATCGTCTCCGCTCTTGGGGATAACGCGGATCGACAGGTACGTAAGCCCCACCTGCCTTGATGATTCCCAGAATCCCTATCAATGTGTCGGCGCAACGTTCCATGCAGATGGCAACCCGATCTCCCGCGCTGACGCCCAGTGTGCGGAGATGGTGCGCCAACTGGTTCGCGCGGCCGTTCAATGTTTGGTAGGTTAGTGAGTCGAACTTTACATCCGATGACGTTTGTCCTATCACCGCGATTGCGTCTGGTGTTTTGGCCGCTTGCGCCTCGATCCATTCGTGGACACATTTCCCGTGCTCGTAATCACGTTTGGTGTCGTTCCAGGTGACCAGTATTTGTTCCCGCTCGGCTTCCGATATAAGATTAAGGCGCGTGACGGGTTGATCCGGATTGGCAACGATGCTGCGCAGCAAAGTTTCCCAATGATTCAACAGGCGTGCCACAGTTTCTTTTTTAAATAAATCGGTACTGTATTTCCAGAGAGTCACCAACTGTCCATCCACTTCTGCAATCGTCAGTGCCAGATCGAATTGAGCGGTCTGCTCTTCCAGCGACAGTCCCTCCAGACGCAATCCTCCGGCAGTCGCTTTTGCGCCTTCGAAGCCTAAAATCAGCGCCGTCAGGTCTTGCCCTTCCGACAGGTCCACTTGCTGAAAGTCGAAAAAGGCCTGGAAGAGTGGCGAGTGGCTGAAGTCTCGCTCTGGATGAAGTTCTTCCACCAGTGTTGCGAAGGGATAATCCTGATTCTCTTGGGCGGCCTGGACAGTTTGTTGTACTTGCGCAAGAAATTGAGTGAAGGCAGGATTCCCGGCCAGGCTGGCGCGCAAGACAACCGAGTTAGACAAATACCCGACGATATTCGCAAATTCGTTCTGCGCCCTCCCCGACATGGGCGACCCAACTAATATTTGCTCTTGCCCTGTATAGCGATGAAGTAATACGTGAAAAGCTGCCAATAGTGTTGTATAGAGTGTTGTATTTTGCGCGTAGCCAAAATCCCTGAGCTGCAACATAAGCTCTCTATCCAAGACACAAACTTGCGAAGACCCACGGTAAGCCTGAATCGGTGGGCGCGGCCAATCATTCGGGAGATTTAGGATAGGGAGTTTGCCAGCTAGTTGCTTCTGCCAGTAGTCCGACAATTGTTCGCCTCGCGGGCCTGCTATTAAACCTGTATGCCAATCGACGTAATCGGCATAAGTAGCTGCCTGTGGAGGAAGTGGTGTAGCTGTTTTGGCCTGTTCTGCTTCGTATAACAGGCCTAATTCACGGATCAGCGTCACTTGCGATTGAAAATCCGCCACAATGTAATGTGTAACCAGCAACAGGATATGTTCCTCTTTTGAGCGGGTGAAGAGATAGATTCGCAGCAGCGGGCCTTTTTCCAAATTGAACGGACGGCTGGCTTCGATGGCGAGACGACGCTTTAGCGCTGTCTCGCTCCAGTCGGTTGCGTCCTCCTGCTGAAAGAAAATCTCCGGCTCCGCTTCGACGCGCTGGACCTTTTTCCACCCGGACAGTGTAAATACCGTGCGCAGGGCCGCGTGACGCCTCGCCAGCGCCTGCAAAGCGCGACGCAAAGCAGGGATGTCGAGCGCCATCCGTAGCCGCATGGCAACGGGAAAATTGTATGCGCCACTATCCGGCGCCATTTGATAAATGGTCCAGAGAGCTTGCTGGCCAATCGATAATTCGAATTCATCCGGAGTTTCTTGCCGGAGGGCTCTGGCATCGGGGGAAGAAAGGCTCATTAGATAATCTCCTGAATATCTCTGAGTTTAAGGAAACGTTATGCGTCGGGTAAAGTTCGAATCAGGCTTCGTAGCTGCTCGACAGTCTCCTGCGCAACTTTTGTGATCGTGGTACGTTGATGGAAATGCTCGCTGTACACCCAATACAGGTTCAAGCGCTCGCGTAAGATAAATCCCTCGCAATAGAGCAGAACGTCACGGGCATCTCTGGGATCGTGCAAAGGGCCGACTGCTTCGCGCGCAGGTCGGAACAACCCCTGAGTCTTGGTAATGGAGGCATCTGTGCGCCCGTGGTAGTTGAGCTTGAATTCTCCCTTGTAGACGGACTGCAATTGTTGGGAGTGTTCCGGATCGCTACAGTTACGCAGCAAAAGCTCATATCCCAATCCGCGCCGGGGAATACGCTGAAGCTGTTCTTGGATGCTGCGCAACCCGTCGGCAGGATGCCCGCTCTCCGGGCGTTTGAGCATAACCAGGGCGTCGCTGGCGAACAACCCGAGGGTACGTGAAAGGTCGAAACCGTCCATCTCCCGCATCCAGGTCTGACCGGAATCGACAACTTTGATCTGCGCCCATTCTCCACCATGCCACCGAGTCAAAGCGTGAGTGAGTGACCACAACAGCACATCCAGCACCTGGACGTTGTATTGTTTAGGCATAGCCTGCAACAATGCGCGGGTTTCCTTGGCGCTCAGGGAGGTCAGGACACCTTTGGTGGAGGCCTCGATGTTGTCCTGCGCATTCGGGAAGTCGATGGGTAGCGGGGTATGCTGCCATGGGAAAGAAAGCCAATATTCTTCTTCCCGGCGCATCTCAGGCGACTGGGCTTTGCTCGCCCACCATTCGGCTGCCTGCTTGTAGGAAGTCGTCTTAAGGGGAAAATGTACGGACTCGCCACGACTAAGTTGTTGATAAGCAGATTGGAAGTCTTCGGCCAGCAGGTTCATGGTATTGCCGTCAACCACCGCATGATGAACGATGAACAGCAAGCGTCCGGGCCGCTCGATACCCAAATGGAACAAGGCCACGCGCAGCAATGGGCCGGTGGACAAATTCAGGCTGCCCTGCAATTTCTGTGCGGCCTGTTCGACGGCGGCCTTGTGCTCGGAAACAGGCAAATGAGAGAAGTCGAAATAGGAGAAAGGCGTGGAATCGTCCGGTAGGGCCAGATAGACCTGCCATTCGGTTTTATCGCGTGTGAAACGTGAACGCAGCACATCGTGGTGCTCGATCAATTTTTGGACGATCTGTTGGCACCAGTCGGGACGCATCTCCCCAGGCACTTCCAACAGGCTTGCGATATTCCAGTGATGTGGGTTGTTGAAATTCTGCTCCAGATACCAGCGCTGGGTGTGGGTAAGTGGCAGAGGCCCGCTAAGCAAGCCTTGTTCGGCCTGACGTTCAGGTGCTGTGTTGACCACCTGCGCCAACTCTGCAACTGTCGGGTTTTGGAAGATTTGCATGGGCGTAAGATGAAGCGATGCTTCGTTTGCGAGGGCCACGACACGCACGCTCAACAACGAATCGCCTCCCAATTCGAAGAAATTATCGTGAATACCCAGCGCGTTGATGCCCAGGGCTTTTTCCCAAATCGAGATCAAACGTTGTTCCGTATCATTGCCGGGAGCCGCGTATTCGCTGGCAAGATCAGGACGTGAATACGCTGTGTGGGGTGCCGCCTGGGCGACGGCCAAAACCTGAGTCGACGTGAGGCTATTGACGTGCCGAATCACAGCCCGAACATCCCTGGTGGACACAATAATCTGTGGCAGGCTATTTTGGGAGAGCACACGTCGAAAGGCCTTAGCGCCCTCCTGGCAAGATAATCCTGCTTCGACGGAAAGAAACTTTTGATACCCGGCTTGCGTCTCAGACAGGGCGTTTTTGGTCGTCATCCCTGTTTCCCGCCATGCGTCCCAGTTGATCGACATTGTGGGAATGCCTGTGGTCGCCGCATACTGGTAAGCGAAAACGTCCATAAAGATATTTGCGGCACAGTAGTCCACCTGACCAAACCCGCCCGTAATCGCTCCCATGCAGGAACATAGAACCAGGAAATCCAAAGGCAGGCCGGACAGGACGCTTTCAAGGATTCGAACGCCCTGGACTTTAGGCCACAACACCCGTTCTGCGTTTTCCCGCGTTTTGAGTTGGATCAGGCCGCCAGCGGCCACGCCCGCGGCATGGATGACGCCGTGCAGCCCCCCGAAGCGTTGGATGGTTTGGTCGAGAACTGCCTGCATCTGGGCCCGGTCGGCCACGTCGGCGCTGAGGATCAGCAACTCGGCGCCTTTTCGCTCCAGGGCTTGCAGCCGTTGGATCTGGCGGCTGACGGAGTCCGTTTCCGGGTGGGTGTCCAGCCAGTCGCTCCAGGTTTCGGCGGCGGGGAAGGAGGCGCGTCCGACCA
>JBJKRF010000056.1:0-6323 GCA_046704785.1 Anaerolineales bacterium
CTGGTTTTGTGGGGTTTTAAATGTGGAGGATAAAATGCCAAAGATTGGGGAAATTTTTGGGGGGTGGGGGGGCAGGCCACGCCCCCCACATCCCCATGATTACTTCTTTACGACGAGAAATTCCAAAGAGCCGGGAGTGGCTGCCTATCTTTTGTTCACAAAGGCTTGCAAGTCAGAGACAATATCATCGGCTTGCTGGCCGTAAGGCCAGCTTGCCTCCCATTCACCCTGCGGATTCAATACCATCACCACCGCCGTGTGCTGAACGAGGTAGTCGCCCGTTACCGGATCGGGCGTACCGAGTTGGTAGAAGACACCAAATTCTTTGGTGGCCTGGTCGATCTGAGCCTTGGTGCCGCCCAGGCCCATGAAATCGGGATAGAATTTCTGGGCGTAGTTGTTGACCCGTTCAGGCGTATCTCGTTTGTAGTCCACCGAGACAAAGACAACCTGTACCTGGCTGGCAGTCTTCGCATCCAGTTTTTTCATGGCGGCGCTCAAGGTCGCCAGGGTGGTGGGACAAATGTCAGGGCAGGAGGTGTAGCCAAAGTACAGGGCCAGGTACTTGCCACGGAAATCGCTCAATTTGACCGGTCCCTTCGTGGACTGAAGCGTGAAGTCCGCCATCAGTTTGGGCGGGTCGATTGTCTCGCCGTGGATGGTCGCCGGTTTGACGTATTCGTAAACGGCTGCAATGGCAAATAGCAAGACCAGGCTGAGGCCTACATAGGTGACGCGACGATTCATCATGCACCTACGCGTTGGTGACCTGCGCCTGCACCTTGATCGTTCCCGCCTGTTTGAAATGCAGTTCAAGCGTTACGGTGTCGCCCACCTTGAGGTCTTGCTTCAAGTTCTGGAACATCACGTGAAACCCCCCTGGTTGGAGTTCCACGGTTTGCCCGGCAGGGACATCGATTGACATAACCATCTTCATGCTTGCCACACCGTTGCTATCCACGGTGGATTGGTGCAGCATGGTCATCCCGGCGAAATCGGCCTGAACGCTGACCAGGCTGTCGTCTGTGGAACCGGTGTTCTTGATGACCATATAGCCTGCCAGCGAGGTGTTGCTGCCGGCCTTGGCGGTATCGCCGCCTGGAATGCGCACACTGGCCTGTTCGATCTCGATTCCATTTTGGACGGCCAGTGGTGTGGGAGTGCTCTGCGCCGGGGCGCAGGCAGCCAGAAGCATAAAAACGGCCGTGAGTAGAAACAACTTCTTCATTTTCTTCTATCCTTTCATTTTGGGCTCTTCGGGGTGTATTGTGAAAAACACTGTAAAAATGATAAAATTTGGAGAAATTCGCGTTGATTATCATGCTCGCACGAGGAAAAGACAAGGATGAAAAAATTATCACCCCGCCAGCAGAAAATTTTGGAGTGGGTTGCTCAAAAACAGGTTGTGTCGGTCGAAGAGATGCAACGGGAGTTGGGCGTCTCGCAGGCAACCGCTTACCGTGAAATCCAGGTGCTCACGCAAATGGGGCTGGCGGCCAAGGTCCCCGGCGGAGTCGGCTGCCTGAAGGAGGTGGATGACCATTGCGTTCACTGCGGGCAGATAATCAACCCCCGCACTATTTTTCTCATCGAACATAAGGATGGGAAGAAATCGGCGGCCTGTTGTGCTCACTGTGGCCTGATGGCGCTTGCCGGCGATCCAAATGTCGGCATCGCCATGGTAGCCGATTTTCTCTACGGCACCATGCTAAACGCGCGTACCGTCTGGTATGTTGTGGATAGTGATATCGACTTTTGCTGTCGTCCGTCCGTGCTCATTTTTTCGCATCGAGAAGACGCGCAACGCTTCAGCCGGGGGTTTGGGGGAAGCGTGGTCGATTTTACCCATGCGCAGAATATGGTCAGGCAGATGATGGCGTTTTAGGCTTTGGCGCCTGTTCGCCAGTGGAGCAAGGCCTTCCCGTCATAAACGGCGATGGGTGCATGCAGCACTTTGTGCCGCACGCACCCAATCAATCTGCTTCATTCCACCGGTTCCCGGAGAGCCAGTTTTATAAACTGGCCTGCATTTCTTGAAGCCCTATTGGAGCGCAGTAACGATGGTGGTCACATCGTGCTTGATCATGTCGATGTAGGTCGGTGCGGGGCCGTTTGGCCCGGAGATGGTCTCCACATACAGGTCGGTGACCACTTTGACGCCTGTCTCTGAAGCGATCTGTTGTGCCAGATTCGGATTCTCGCTGACGTCCAGGAAGATGGCCGTTGTGTCGCTGCTTTTGATGGCATCGATCAGGCTGGCCAGTTGGGTCGCGGTGGGGGACGAATCCGGGCTGACACTGGGAATCACTGCGCCAATGACTTTAAAGTGATAGGCCTCCGCGAAATATCCCAAAGCATCGTGGTTGGTGACCAATTGACGTTTATTGACCGGAAGTTGGTCCACTTGGGTTTGAACCCACTGGCCCAGTTGCTTGAGTTTGGCAATATAAGCATTTGCGTTCCGGGTGTAAACGTCCTTCCCAGCCGGATCGGCCTGGATGAGCCCGTCGCGGATATTTTCGACGTAGTGGATGGTGTTCGAGGGGTCCATCCACATGTGCGGGTCGCCGTCGGGGTGTTCGCCGGAGGGGTCGGGGCGGGGCGTCATGCCCTGAGTGGCAACCACCACCAGTCGCTGGCCTGTCAGGCTGTCGAGCGTGCGCTTCAGCCAGGTCTCGTAGCCCAGGCCGTTGACGATCAGGACCCGGCTTTGTTCGATTTTGAGCACATCCTGCGGGGTCGGTTCGAATTCGTGCGGATCGGTGGTCACCGGCAGCAGCGTTTCTACCTGTAAACGGTCTCCGGCGATGTTCTGGGCGATGTCGCCCAGGAAGGTTTCCGTCGCCAGGACAGTCAGCTTTTGGGGCCGGGTGGACACGGCCGGCGCGCACGACGCCAGCAAGGCGGCGCTCAAAATCAGCGCCATCCCAAAGTGCAACTTGGAAAACATGGTCTTTTCTTTTTCCTCTCGGATTTGATATTGATAATCATTTTCGATTATAAAAGGAAAAGTCATTTTGTCAAGGATAGTTTTTTGGTTTTCTCTCGTCAAGAGATAGACAAGGGAGGCCGTGTGCATCCACACAGCCTCCCAATTGACTTCCTCTCCCCGATTTGTTCGTCCGTTACGAAATTGAGAGTGACAAGGCAACGTTACACAATCGGCGCGAACACGAGCCCCAGCAGGTAGGTGATCAGCGCCTCTCCCAACCCGACCAGGGTCATCTCCAGCCCGCTGCGCCAGGGACTCAGCCCGGTGACGACGGTCTTCGCTGCGCCGATCAAAAAGTGAGCCAGCGTGCTGATGACGAACGAGGCAATGATGGCCGGGTATCCGGTGGCGAAGAAGAAGGGAATGATCGGAATGAAAGCTCCCAGGGCCGTGGAAATGGAAGCCGAGAGGGCCTCCGTCCACGGATTGGGCAGCACTTGCTCCGAGAATCCCAGTTCCTCGCTGGTCAGGGCCTTAAGCGCCTGATCGGGATTCGCAATAAGTTGGCGGGCCAGCGAGTGGGCCTCGGCCTCCGGAATGCCTTTGAGCTGGTAGAACAGCTCCAGTTCTTCCAATTCCTCTTCCGGGTGTTGCTCCAGTTCTTTCCGTTCGCGGTCGATCTCGGCCTGGTTGACTTCGCGTTCCGCTTTACTGGCCAGGTAAGCTCCTGAACCCATCGAGAGTGCCGAGGCGAGCATGCCCGCCAGTCCGGCGATCAGGACGGCCGGGCCGCCTGCGGTTGCACCGGCCACCCCGGAAACGATGCCAAAGACCGAGCCGAGGCCATCGTTGGCGCCGTAGATGGCCTGCCCAATCCAGCCGCCGCCGCGTTTATGCCACTTCTCGCGCTGGAGCAGGGCGTCCAGGCGGCCACCGGGCGTGTTGACCGGCTCGGCGCCCTCGCCGATTCTTTGCATGGCCCGGCTGTGAATTTGCTCGTCGTGTTTGACGCTGGCGATGGCGTTGCGGTCTGCCTCGGTGGGCGCATCTTGCAGCAACTCTTCGTATTCGCCGGTATCCTTCTCCTCGGTGCTCTCGATGCGGCTGAGCGCGTTATCGGTCCCGCTTTGCACGAGCACCCAGCGCCACAGACGTTGCCGCAGGGTGTCGCGGTACTCAGGTACCTCCACGCCCAGTTCGCGCAGACGGTTCGCCCACCGTTGAGCGTGCTGCTCTTCGGTCTCTGCCAGTTTCAGCAAGATTCGGCGACGTTCCGGGCTTTTCTCATGGGCTGCCAGGGCGTGATAGATTCGCAGGCTGGCTTGTTCCCCCAACCAGGCGCGCTTCAGGCCTCGAACAAACTTATCTTGATCCATCGATGTTCCCTCCCGCGTTCGGTCTTTGGGAATCGGTGAGATGAAACGGAAACCCAGAGAACCCTCGCTTTTGTGACCAGGTTCCAGTGGCTCGATATCAAGGCAACCAGCGTGGGAACATGGCGTTATCGGTAATCACGTGATACCCCTGGTTTGGATACCAGACAGCGACTTGGGGATCATAAGTCTTGTTGAGATCGACCTGTTGAACGAGCAATCCCACTCCCCAGGGGTCCCATTGGTAAAAATTATAGCTGTAACCGGGCTGCTTTGCAATGATGAGCCCGCCAAGCGTGTCGGGACGGAATATCCAAATTTGACGGTCGGAACCATGCGGGTCGGGACGCTGGCTGATGGCAATCTGGTCACCGGCCGGTGACCAGACGGGATTCCCATAAGCGTAATCGACCGTGTCGTTGTCCTTTCCCAGCAAAATCCCCACCTGCCCGGTTTTGAAATCTGCGCGATAATCACCACGGAAAATCCTAGAGAATCTTAAATTCTTCTCATGCGGGCGCAGAGAGTTGGGGGTAGAATACGGCCTGGTTGTCGGTGAAAAGGCAACGGGGCGTCTGGCCCGAATGGGAACGGCTCCTTGCGAATCGTTGCCGGAACTCAAGGAGGTATCCAATCGATGAACAAAGTCCCCTTCTCTTTTATCGTGGCCGGGGTTGTTATGGTGATCGCTTTTGCCGCCTTGTTGATCTGGGGCATTCCTTATTTTTTCGGGCCGCTCAACATTCCGCAGCAGCCGGGCCAACAGACCTTTGGCGCAGAGACGGTGCGGGCGCGCGTGACGCAGATCGTAGACGAGGGGCAGATTGTGCTCAACAATAAGAGCCAACTGTACCAAGACATGATGGTTACGGTGCTGGCAGGCCCCTATCAGGGGATGTCGCTGCCGGTCGATTATGGCAAGCGCCAGGTTCGTAATGACAATTTCCGTTTTGCGCCGGGGGACGAAATTTTCGTGACGGTGGACAAGGGCGCGAATGGGCAAGTTTCGGCTTTTTACGTGGATTACGTGCGTTCACAGTCGCTGTATATTTTGCTGGTCGTATTCATACTCTCGCTTTTGGTCATGGGGCGCTGGAAGGGCCTGGGCAGCCTGGTGGCGCTTGGCATCAGCATGCTGATGATCGTTGGCTATGTGGTTCCCCATATTTTGGCAGGCGAAGACCCGGTCAAGGTGAGCTTGATTGGGTCGGTCATTTTGCTGGGGGTGACGCTTTACCTGACGTATGGCTGGAATTTGAAGACGCATGCTTCGGTGATCAGTATAGGACTCGCGCTGTTACTGACGGGGTTGTTGACGTTGTTATTTGTGACGCTCACACGCCTGACCGGTTACGGCGACGAGAACATCACGTACCTGATGCAATTCTCGTCGATTCAAATCGATCCGCGTGGCTTGCTGTTGGGAGGTATGATCATCGGCTCTTTGGGCGTGCTGGACGACCTGGTGACCTCTCAATCGGCAGCCGTCGTGGAAATTCACGACGCCAACCCAACGTTGGGCTTCCGTCGCACTTTTCAGAAAGCCATGCACATTGGGCAGGACCATGTCGCGGCTACGGTCAACACGTTGGTGCTGGCTTATACCGGCGTATCGCTGCCGTTGTTGTTGATTTTCACACTCGGCAACGGCAGCTATGACTATTTCATCAATTCGGAACTCCTGGCCGAGGAGATCGTGCGCACGTTGGTTGGGTCGCTGGGACTGATTGCTGCGGTGCCGATTTCGACGCTGGTGGCGACGCTGTTGATTTTGTACCAGCATCGTCTCAGCGATGACTGGCGTGCGCTGCTTGGCCCGGTCACCAGCGACGAGCCGGGGCATTCCCACGCTCATTAGGGCGGCTTTTTGGGAATCAACCTATCTTCGTTTCCAGCAATTCCAAATTTGGAACCAGTGAATTTAACGCAAAGCCGCCAAGACGCCAAGTTTTTTCGACTTTTCCCCATAAAATCGACGGAAAGGCCGATTAGCCTCACAACGGAGCAAATTTCTTAAG
>JBJKRF010000057.1:0-8901 GCA_046704785.1 Anaerolineales bacterium
GTATAATATCTTTAAATCCAGTGTCCGACCTGCCCCATAAATCCGCTTCATCCCGCAGATTCCCAATGAACCTATTAAGCACCAGTGTCCGGCCTGAGGGGGGCAGGTCGGACACTGGATTTAAAGATATTATACACGTTTTCCCCAAATTTCGCCTTTCGTTAGTGAAAGGTACGCTATTCCTTTTGAGAAATGTTCCAACAAACTATCACGTCTGTGGCGACTGCCGCACGCGCAGGTGGGTCGCAAACCAATAGCAACCAGGTCGAAGACAAACTTACCAATGATGTCTGCCGGAGGATCTGCCAGCACAACCAGCAACCCCAGCCTAATCCATACCAATCCGGCCCCGATGGGAATCAGCGGCGAGGCGTGGTTTACCGCTACAGTGCAATCTATTTGCGTGTGTTAAGCAAGTATAAAATGCCTCGTAAAACTGCCTACCGGGAGAACAACGCCCCAACTCAAAGCGCCCCGTACGGGGCGCTTTGAGTTGGGGCAGGAGCCATTATTTCGCTTTGACGGTAATGGACTTGGGCTTGACCGTTTCGGCCTTTGGCAGGCTGATCGTCAGGATGCCATCTTCGAAATCGGCCTTGGCCTTATCGGTCTGTACGTCGGTGGGCAGCACGATCGAGCGTTCGAAGGATCCGTAGCGCTGCTCGCGGATGTGCCAGGTGGCTTCCTTCTTTTCCTCGACCTGCCTGGACTCACCACGCAGGGTGAGCACGTCGCCCATGACGGAAATTTGGACGTCATCTGCCTTGAGGCCGGGCAGGGCAGCCTTCACCACGACCTCGTCGTCGGTCTGGTACAGGTCGATGGCGGGCACGGTGGAGACTCCACTCAGGCTGCTGAACGGACGCGTAAAGGCCTCGTCGAACAGGTGGTCCATGGCCTCACGAAGAGTCATCATTTCACGTACAGGCTCCCAGCGAGTTAGGTTGGACATAGTGAACCTCCTTTTGTGTAATTGATTATTTGAAGCTTTCGTCCCTACTTTAAGCGGCGAATATATGAAAAACGTTATAGGAATTTAAGAAATACGCTAGAAGTCGATTGAATGTATTGATATTTTTCTTATAAATCTCTTGCGCGCAGGCTGCCAGGGATGATATAAAATTCTGATCAAAACAAACTCAGGAGACAATCATGGCGGACATCCCTGTTGAAACACAATCTTTCACATTCAAAGCAGAGACCAAACAATTACTTGATATTCTGATCCATTCTCTTTACAAAGACCGCGAAGTGTTCCTGCGGGAGATGCTCTCCAATGCTTCCGACGCACTCAACCGCCTGCGTTTCGAGATGTTGACCAACCAGGACGTGCTCGATCCCAAGGCCGAGCTTTGCATCCGCCTGACGGTGGACAAGGAGACGCGTACGTTGACCGTCGAGGATACCGGCATCGGTATGACGCGCGAGGAGATCATCGAGAACCTGGGGACGATTGCCCAGTCGGGCGCGCGCAAATTCATCGAAGCGGCGAAAGAGCAAAAGGCGGATTTCGCGCGGGTGATTGGCCAGTTCGGTGTGGGATTCTACGCCGTCTTCATGGTGGCCGAATCGGTGCGGGTCACGTCCCGCTCGTTTAAACCGGAGGCAGCGGCGGTGAGTTGGTACGCCACCGGCGAGGACCATTTCGAGGTCGGTACAGCGGGCCGGTCGGAGCGCGGCACGAAAATTGAGATCAAGCTGAAGGAAGATGCCTCCGAATTCGCGGAGGAGTCCCGGCTGAAAAATATCATCCACAAACATTCCGACTACATCGGTTTCCCTATTTACATCGGCGAGGACGAACAGCAGGCCAACAAGCAGACCTCGCTATGGCGCATGTCGCGTCAGGAACTGACGGACGAACAGTATGATGATTTTTACCGCCAACTGACGCTGGATTTCGAGAAACCGCTGCTTCGCATTCACACCGTCACCGATGCGCCCGTGCAGCTATACGCGCTGTTGTACGTGCCCGGAAAAAGCGAACGCGGCATGTTCTCTCCGCGCAAAGAGGACGGGCTGAAGCTGTATTCGCGCAATATCTTGATCGACGAATATAACAAGGACCTGCTGCCCGACTATTTGCGTTTCATCCAGGGAGTGGTGGATTCGGAAGACCTGCCGCTCAATGTCTCCCGTGAGACGGTGCAGTCGAGCGGTTTGATGCCGCACCTGAAGAAAATACTCACCGGACAGGTTATGAAAGAACTGGAAAACCTCGCCAAAAACGAGTTTGAGAAGTACAACACCTTCTGGGAAGAATTTGGCACTTATCTGAAGCAAGGCATCGCCGCCACGCCGCTGGAAACGGAAAACCTGTATCCCCTACTGCGCTTCAAGACCAACCTGCACCTCGACGCCTGGTGCTCTCTGGACGATTACGTCGGGCGCATGAAAGAGGGGCAAAAGGAAATCTACTACATCGTCGGCAACGACTCGAAATCCATCCTGTACAGCCCGCAGTTGGATTATTTCCAGGCGCAGGGAATCGAGGTACTGCTGTTGAGCGAACCGATGGATTCGTTCATGCTGATGGGTCTGCGCAAGTATAAAGAGTTCGAGTTGAAGAACGTCGCCCAGGCAGAAGTGGAAACCGAAAAAACGCCGGAGCAGCCCGAAGCCGAGAAGATTCCTGAGGCCGATTTCAGCACCCTGATCGATCGTTTCAAGCAGGTGTTGGGCGAACGCGTGTCCGACGTACGCGCCAGCCATCGCCTTTCCCAATCCGTTGCACGTCTGGCAGACCCGGAAGGCACACCCGACCCGGAATTACAGCGCGTCTATCAATATCTCGGCAAGGATTACGAAAGCCCCAAGAAGATTTTGGAACTCAACCCCGCGCACAGTATCCTGAAGAACCTGCTGGCGCTGGAACCGGAATCGGCTTTGCAGACCCTCATCATCGAGCAGATCTACGACAACACGTTGCTGGCAGAAGGGCTGCACCCCGACCCGTCCAGCATGGCCCCGCGAGTCCAGCAGATTATGGAAGCGGCTTTGGCGAAGAAAGAGGCGAAATAAGCAACATCACTTGAGTCTTCACAGCTTTCAGCCCCCTTCCGCTTTGACCGGATTCGACAGCGCCCCCAGCCCTTCGATCTCGACCACCACCTCGTCGCCGTCCTTGAGCGGCCCCACCCCGGCCGGTGTACCGCTAAACAGGATGTCACCCGGCTCGATCGTCATCACCGACGAAACGAAGGCAACCAGCGTTTCGACATTGAAAACCATGTCGCGCGTGGATGCCATCTGACGCGGCTGCCCGCTGACTTTGCAGGTAATCAGCGCATCAGAGATGTCGAAGTCGGTATCGATCCACGGGCCGAACGGGCAAAAGGTATCGAAGCCTTTGGAGCGCGTCCACTGATCGTCGGCGCGCTGCAAGTCGCGGGCGGTGATGTCGTTCCCGATGGTGTAACCCAGGATGTAATCGCGGGCTTTTTCGGCTGGAATGTGCCGTCCGCGTTTGGCTATCACCACCACCAGTTCGCCTTCGTGTTCCACCTGCTGCGACTGCGGCGGCAGGACGATCGTCTCGCCGGGGTTGATGATCGCGGAGGGGGGCTTCAGAAAGATCAGCGGCACCTTGGGCACCTTGGCGTGATGCTCCTTGGCGTGTTCCGCGTAATTACGTCCCACGCAGATAATTTTGCTCGGCTGGCAGGGCGCCAGCAAACGCACCGCACTCAAGGGAGTCTTGGCCTCCAACCGACGATACTCGGCGTAAATGTTCCCTTCGATCTCGCCGACCTTGTCGTCCAGAATCCAGCCAGAGCGGGGCGATTCATTCTTTTCTTGATAACGGATAATTCGCATGGTTTTCTCCAAGGGGAATGTCGGCTAGTCTAACATACTTCGGCGATTACGGTATAATAACGGCGTTCGGGCGCGTAGCTCAGTTGGTTAGAGCGCCTCGCTTACACCGAGGAGGTCAGGGGTTCGAGTCCCTTCGCGCCCACCAAGTCCCTGCCTGCGCAGGGATTTTTGCTTGCGAAAACAAGAGCCTGCTGGTTTCGGCAGGCTCTTGTTTTCGAGGAGACTATTCTTCAAAAAACTCGTCCAGCTTGAGACGCACCTCCGGCAGGATCAGCGCCGTGAGGATCGCCACAATCATGAAGACCAGCCCCAACATGAACATCTGCGACATACTACCAGCCATGGATTGGCGCACCGTATCGATAAACCGCTGGTAGAGCATCTGTCCCTGCCCCCCGAAAGCGGCGAACTGCGATTTGACGGCCTCCTGGCTGGAAGCGTTGATCAGCCCCTGGGGATCGAGCATGGCTTGCTGCTGCGCAGGTGGCAGTTTACCCAGGACGGTCTTGAGCGTTCCCGGCAGGTTCTGGTTGAAATTGGATACGAAGGCGTTGGTCATGACTGTGCCCAGCACCGCCGTGGCAATAATACCGCCCAACGAGCGCACGAACTGCTGCGTAGAATCGACCATGCCCATTAGCTTATACGGGAAGGCGTTGGCGACCACCACCGTCAGCACCGGCAAGACCGCCCCAATGCCCACGCCAAGCACGATCATGTCGGCTACGATCACCCAGGAGGGCGTGTCCACGCCCAGGCGGGTGAGCAGGAACATCCCGAAGGCTCCGATCATGCCGGAGATGATCACTTGCACTTTATAGCGTCCGGTACGGGTCACCAGTTGCCCGCCGACGATACTGCCACCGATGAAACTGAGCATCATGGGCGTCAGGATCTGCCCGGAACTCTCGGCCGAAAGCCCTTGCGCGCCCTGGATGAAGAGCGGCAGGAAGGCAATACTCCCGAACATGCCCATCGAGACGAACAAGGCCACCAGCGCCGTGGATGAGAAGATGCGGTCCTTGAATAGCTCTGGGGCGACGATTGGCTCTGCCGCCTGGCGTTCGGCCAGCACGAACAGGGCCAGGAACAGGATCGAGGCAGCGAACAGGCCGATGATGGCGGGAGAGCCCCACGGGTAGGTTGAACCGGCCCAGGTGAAGGCCAGCAGCATGGGCATCAGGCCCAGCACCAGGCATATGCTACCCCACCAGTCCACTTTGGGCTGCTTCTCGCTGCGCACGGTCGGCAGAGTCAGGACGATGGCGATCAGGGCGATCAGAGCGACGGGTAGGTTGATGTAAAAAATCCAGCGCCAGTTCCACTGGTCGGTAATCCAGCCGCCCAGGGCCGGGCCGATGATACTGGCCAGTCCAAAGATGGAGGCCACCACGCCCATCCAGCGACCGCGTTCGCGCGGGTTGAAAATGTCGCCGACGGTGGCGCGCGGCATGGTCAGCAACGCGCCGGCGCCCAGGCCCTGGAAGGCGCGCGCTGCGATCAACTGCGGCATGGTCTGCACCATGCCGGCAGCCATCGAGCCGATCATGAACATGCCCAGGCCCAACACATAGAAGGGTTTGCGCCCGTAGATATCGGAAAGTTTGCCGTAGATTGGTACGGTGACCGCCGAGGCCATCATGTAGGCCGTAAAAACCCAGGCATACAGCGCAAAGCCTTGCAGGTCGCCGATGATGACCGGCATAGCCGTGGCAACCACGGTCTGGTCGAGGGAGGAGAAGAACATCACCAACATGACGGCTCCCAACGCAAACCAGCGCTGCCGTCCGACGATTTGATTTGTAGTCTGTACGTTGTTCTGGGCACCAGACTCAGCTTTTTCTTGGGGCATGGAGTGTTCGAGTTCCATTGTGATACGAAAATCTCCTTAACAGTAATGGATAGGGGCCTTCGGCACCAAAATAAAACCCGCCCCGGCTTCTTACAGCCGGGGAGTCAAGAAGCGGGTGGATTGAAAGTATGACTAATCTTGAATGCTGAACAACCACACAGCCGGGATGAGGAATAAAACCCCCAAACCGACCATGACGATCACATCGGTAGCGATGGGATACAGTTTGACAGAGTTCAACACTGCCGCCGGAACACTCTCGCGCAACGCCACCGTCCGCAGTGGATCCACGCCGTAGGTGACCGGGTCGATCCGACCCAGCCAGTCCAACCAGAGCGGCGCACCCTGTAGCGGGAAGAACGCCCCCGAAAGGAAGAACATCGGGAACATCAGGAACTGCATGATCATCTGGAAGCCTTCCATCGTTTGCTGGCGGGCCGCCACCAGGATGCCGAAAGCCGACATGACCGCAGCCAGCAGCAGCATCAGAGCGATCAAGACCAGCACCTGGTCCCAACTGAGCTTGATGCCGATCACCGGCGCCAGCAGCAGGATAATCAATCCCTGGAACATGGAAATCGTACTGCCACCGGCCACCTTGCCGAGCGCCACCGCGGTTCGTGAGACGGGCGCTACCAGCACCTCCTTCAAGAAGCCGAACTCGCGGTCCCAGACGATGGAGACCGCCGAAAAGATGGAAGTGAACAACACCGCCATCGACAGGATGCCGGGGAACAGGAACTGCTTGAAGTCCAACTGGCCGCCGCCCAGTCCGGTCATGGCCGGTGCCAGGCCGGCGCCAAACACGAACAGGAACAGCAACGGCTGGGCCAGCGACGAAACAATGCGCGTGCGGTCGCGCAGAAAACGTACGATGTCGCGATACCAGATCGTGTAAGCGCCCCAAAAATCACGGCGAAGTGTTTCGAACATAGCGCTTATCTCCTTCTCGTAAAACGGGCGTGCATGCTGCGCATACGCTCCGTGCTGCCGGCTTCTTCTTCACGGATGGCGTGCCCGGTCAATTTGATGAAAACGTCCTCCAGGGTGGGCCGACGCAGGTTGACGCTTTGCACGCTGACGGGTGAACCGCTATCGGCAAAAATCTGCATCATTTGTGGGATAAACTGGTCGCCCTGCCGCACTTCGACGATCAACTGACCGTCCGGACCCTGGCGTGATTCTACCTGCGTCGCCTGCTTCAACTTTTCAGCCGCGCGCTCGTTATCCGACGTGTGGACCGTGATCAGGTCGCCACCGACCATTTCCTTGAGCCCCTGCGGCGTATCCAGCGCCACGACCTCGCCGTGATCCATCACCGCGATACGGTCGCAGTTCTCGGCCTCGTCCATGTAATGCGTGGTCATGAACATGGTCACGCCTTCCTGTTCGCGCAGTTTGCGCAGGTAGGCCCAAATATGACGGCGGGTTTGCGGGTCGAGGCCCACGGTGGGCTCGTCGAGGAAGAGCACGTGCGGGTGGTGAACCAGTCCACGGGCGATCTCGAGCCGGCGTTTCATCCCACCGGAATAGTTCCTGACCAGTTCGTCCATCTTGTCGCTCAATTCGACCATCTCGATCAGGTCCTTAGCGCGCTGTTGGAACAGATTCTTCGGCACGTTGTAAATCATGGCATGGAAATTGATGTTCTCCCAACCGCTCAAACGTTCGTCCAGGCTGGGGTCCTGGAAAATCATGCCGATCGATTGGCGCACCTCGTTGGACTGACGGGCGATGTCGAAGCCGTTGACTGTGGCGTGACCCGAAGTGGGGTGCAACAGGGTGCACAGCATATTGATAGTGGTGCTCTTCCCGGCTCCGTTCGGGCCGAGGAAACCGAAGATTTCTCCCTGCTCCACGTCGAAGCTGATGCCCTTCACAGCGGTAAAGTCGCCGAATTTGCGTTCGAGTTTTTGTACCTCAATGGCTTTCATCCAAGACGTCCTCCTTTGCTACGTCGGTAAAACGAGTGCCGCAACTACCCTACATTTTTATAAAGTTGCGGTACGAGAGACTCCTTCATGGTGGGAAGGAGGCAAAATTCCTTCCAGGATTTCCACCCCGGCGACCATCTGGTCAAGCTGCTCCTGCGAGAGACCCGCCAGTAGACTCATCACGCGCTGCTGCGTGCGGAGTTGCACATCCGACAGGACCTGCGCGCCGCGCGAGGTCAGTTCGACGATCATCACGCGCCGGTCGCTCTTGGAGGGAACACGTGTGACCCAACCGCGCTCTGCCAGCGTGCTGACCGAGTTTGACATGGTCGCCAGGCTGACACCCTGTCGCTCCGCCAGTTCGCCCAGGCTGCACGGACAACGGCTGAGTTTGCCCAACAGCCCAAAGTGGGCTGGGGCCATGGCGTTCTCCGTGCGGCGTATCTCGGCTGAGACGATACGCATCAGCGCCGGAAGGACTTGCAGAATCTGGTGGGCAGCACGTTCTCTTGCAGTATCATTCGCCATTAGTTAGCACTCCTAATAATTAGGACAGCGAACTATAACCGAGTCTATCCGAATTTGTCAAGAGGTGAATTGCATCCCTGAAAATCGTTTTTCTTCACTTGCTCCACTTTCCACCCCCGCCTACAATTCAATGGCTCGATGCTGTGAAATTTCTTCTAAGGAGTTCCCCATGTCCGACTGCCTCTTTCGCGGCACCCTCTCCCCAATTGGCTTGATCCATTCCTGCAACGTTTGGGCATCTTCCCCCTCCAGGTGATCGATACTGAGAACCAACCTATTGAGTGGGTCTACCATCACGCCAATGGGCAGCCATTGTCCCTTGTATTTCACGCTTGTCAGACGGTCACATCCCAAAGCACGAGTTCGATAGCCATTCAAGATTTCATGGCGCTCTACGACGGATAGAGTTAGTTTGAGGCACATGTAGGTGATGTGCTTTTCTATAGAATTTCCGGGGCAATTGCAGGTTACCCCGGAAACGCTTTTATACTCCTCTTTTACCAATTTTGAAGCAATCGCCTCTCGAAAGTTCGGGACTTTTGGGCGGAAAAGCACTATTTTGGCACGGTTCAAAAGAGTTCAAAAAGAGATCAGAGCACCTTTACAAATTATGCAATAGACTGTGGTCGGGTACAAACGAAGAGGCCCCGACAGAGCGGGTAGGATGGTAGCTTGGCGGTAAAAATGACCTGCAAAGCCAGATTAGTCTGGCGGATAGCCCAACAGAGTGAGCCAATCGTCGGTGCCCAGATCGATTCCGGCGATTTCGTA
>JBJKRF010000058.1:0-12465 GCA_046704785.1 Anaerolineales bacterium
CATCCCCGCCGCGCCCGAAAAGGCGCGCTTCACCTACACCCCCATCGAACCTGCCCAACTGGCGCGGGCTGCGAACGACTGCAGCCCGGTCGGCTCCGAGGAATACCGGCGCGCGACCTACGTCCGCCCGCTGGGAGCCTCCTTCACCCCGGCCCTGCCGCTCTCGGTCGGGCACGTGACGATGCTCATCACCGGACAGGAGACCGGCGTCCTGGAAGTCGAACAGGACGGCCTGCCGGCGCTCGTCAAAGGCATGAGCCGCAAAGTCGCCACCCGCAAGGAACGGGACAACCAGGACACCAAAGGCCGGGTCGTCTCGACCAGCGTCACCGAAAGGGAACGCCACGAGGCCACCCTGACGGTTGCTCACCAAAACGGCAGCCTGGAAATGCTGGCCGATATGGAAAGCGTCGGGCGCTTTATCACCGCCCACGCCGCCCGCATCACCGACGCGATCCTGACCAAGAACCACCCCCTGTACGATTTCGAGCCTACTCCGCGCGAGTGGGAGATCACCGGCAAATCAGCGCTCAGCCTGCCCCCGCTTCCGGGCCGCAGCGAGCGCGGGCTGTTCCCCGTCCAGCGGCACTTCGCCATCGGCGCGGCGCGCGTCATAAAAAAGCAGGGCGCGGCCATTTTAAATTGCCAGATGGGTTGGGGCAAAACCGGCGTCTCTATCAGTTCACTTGAATTGCTGGACAAATGGCCCGCCGTCATCATGGTTCCCGGCCACATGCTCTGGAAGTGGAAGCGCGACATGGAACGTGCATCGAACCCCGAAGCGCCGATCACCGCCCGCGTCATTACCCGACCCGTTCTTTCCGAACCCGGGCGCTGGATGGCGACGAAAAACGCCATCGAAGCCAAAGGCGGAATGGTCAGCGGCATGACCCGCTGGCAGGTGGACCCCGTCACGACCAACGACCCCGGCGGCCGGCGGCGGGTCGAGATCGCCTGTCCGACTGACAAAGCCGGCGCGCTGGTCGCGTTGTTTGCCCAATACACCTTCAAAGACCAAGGCCGCGTCTTCAAGCCTTCGGTTCAACTCACACAGGACGGTATCTGCGCCGAATACGTGGACCGCGACGAGTACACCCTGTTCGACTTCGTGAACGACTACAAAGCCGGACACCTGGGCCGCAAAGCCGCTGCGATCATCGCCTTCGACCCGGCCAAGTACGACGCGGGCGCTGAAGAGCAGCCTGCGGTGGAGTACCATGTCCGGCGCACCTTCAACGAGGAAACAAGAGACTGGGAACGCCGGCGGCTGCCCTGCTGCTCGTCCTGTGGGCACGAGTTTCGCGGCTCCATCCCGCACTTTTGCGACCACGAGATCAGCGAGAAAATCCTGATCGACGGCGAAATACAGGAATGCACACGCGAATGCGGCGCAGCGTTATTCCAGATGTCCCGCTGGAGACGGGTCGGACTGGCTCGTCTCGTGCAGCACAAGTTCCGGCGCTTCTTTAAAGTCTATATCGCTGACGAAGCTCATAAAGCGCAAAACGGCAAGACCGACATCGGCGTAGCCGACCAGCGCCTGCTCTCCGCCACCCGCTACAGCCTGGCCTTAACCGGCACGCTGTTCGGCGGAACCGCGAGCAGTTTGTTCTACCTGCTCTACCGGCGCGTCCCCGAAATCCGCAGGCTGTATGCCTTCTCGGACGTCACCCGCTGGGTCGATCACTACGGCCTGTGGGAACGGCAGTGGGACCAGTCCAAACCAGCCGAAGGCGGCTACGGGGCTTCAACCAACATCCGCCGCTGGAACCTGCGGCAGCGCGAACTGCCCGGCATCGCCCCGGCAGTCATCCGCTACCTGCTGCCAATCACGCTCTTCGGCAATATCACCGACCTGGGCTACGCCCTGCCGCCGATCAACGAAGTGGTGGAAACCCTGGAGATGCCCGGTCCGCTCGCAAATCAATACGAACACATCGAGCGCGTCGTGCTCAAGGAAGTCCTGGCAGCGTTGGAAGAATACGGCGACATTGGCGGGCTTTCCGCCTGGTTCTCGGCCTGTCGCTTCCGACCGGCCTCCGCCTTCCGCGACGAGCGCATTGATTATTCCAGCGACAAGGGCACAGAAATCCACGTCGAACTGCCGGCGGTGACCTCGAACAGCCAGCCCTGGCTGCCGAAGGAAACCCGCCTGGCCGAGATCGTGCGCGAGAATATGGCGCAGGGACACAAGACCCTGGTCTTTGTCGAGCAATCCGGCACGAGAGACATACGCGACCGGCTGCAAGAGGCCCTGGAGACGCTTGTCCCGATTGGAACCGGCAAACCGCGCGTGGGCATCCTGTCTGCCGCGGATATGTCTCCTGCCAAACGTGAAGCCTGGATCAAAGTTAATGCGCCGCAGATGGATGTGTTGATCGTGAATCCAAAATTAATTGAAACTGGCCTGGATCTGGTGCAGTTTTCCAGCCTGGTTTTCTACGAGACGACAGTCTCACTTTACATTTTGTGGCAGGCCATGCGCCGTGTCTGGCGCTTGGGCCAGGACAAGGAGGTCAATGTCACGTTTCTGTCCTATGCCAATACGGTCGAAGAAGAGATTCTGCGGCGCATGGGGCAGAAGAAGAAGGCGGCACAATTGCTCTACGGGAAAGAAGCGTCTGGTGTCTTGGTTGAAACCGACTCGGACGATGTCCAGCGCGAGATGATCCAGGCCGCCATCGAAGGCCGGGCCTTTCGCTGACAAGCATAACAGCTAGGTAAGCAAATTGGTGTTTTTGACGTTCTCCCCCGATTCCTTCATCTAAACTTCATTTTTTCCCCATACAATAAAGACATGCGCATCCTGCTCGTCGAAGACGAAAGAAGAATTTCCACCTACGTGAAACGCGGCCTGGAGGAATCAGGCTACGCGGTGGATGCCGTCTATACCGGACGCGAGGCTCTCGATTGGGCCAGCGGGACGCCTTATGATTTGATCATCCTTGACATCCTCCTGCCTGAAATGGATGGCCTGTCCGTTTGTCGTGAATTGCGTGAATGTGGCAAACGCACTCCTGTCCTAATGCTCACTGCCCGCATACCGTCGACGATCGTGTGGCCGGGTTGGATGCCGGGGCGGACGATTACCTCATCAAGCCTTTTGCCATGAAAGAACTCTTTGCCCGCCTTCGCGCCCTCACCCGCCGCACTGGAGAAATACCCAGATCGCCCATTCTACAGTTCGCTGACTTGAGCCTTGACACGCGCACACGTCAGGTGCGGCGCGGGAATAAAATTATCGAACTCGCCGCCAAAGAATACGCTGTGCTCGAATGCCTGCTGCGCGAGCCAGAGCGCGTGCTTACCCGTACTCAAATTGCTGAACACGTCTGGAATTACGAAACCTTCAACCAGTCCAATGTGGTCGACGTTTATATTCGCAACCTGCGTCGCAAGCTCGACGACACATTTGAGCAAAAACTTATCCACACCATCCGCGGAGCAGGCTACCGCCTTTCACTCAATGAAGTGGATTAAATCGATCCGGATTCGTTTCGCGCTGTGGACGACAGTGCTTATTCTGGCTTTTCTCGCCGCCTTTGGGGGATTTGTCTATTTCAACCTAAGCATCAGTTTGTATACTTCAATCGACAATGCTCTGACTCTCAGCACAGCCCAAACAGCTGCCACTCTCAACGTCGACAATGGGCAAATTCTCGTTCCTGAACCGATTTCTGCAAATGAAACCGGTGCAGAAGCTTTCAGCCAAGGCGGTATGAGCCTGGTCGTCGTTGCAAGGGATGGAAGCGTTCTCCAATCAGTGGGTGCCTACAGCAGTCTCCGTGTGGCATTCCTTCCCAACAGTTCGGTTGGCAGCTTTACTACTTTGCCTGCCTCGCCAAATGACCAGGTGCGTATTTACACCCTACCTGTTATGGATAATGGCCGGATCGTTGGCTGGGTACAGGCAATGCAAAGTCTGGTCCCGGTTCGAGAGACCCTTGACCGGCTGTTGTTGGTGTTGCTGCTTGGGGGTGGTTTGCTGACGCTGCTGGCAGGTTTCGCAGGATATTTCCTGGCTGCACGCGCCCTCTCTCCGATTGACCATATCACCAAAACTGCGCTCCATATTTCCACAGTCGATCTGTCCGCCCGGTTGAACCTGCCCGATACAGGCGATGAACTCAGTCGCCTGGCAGCCGCTTTTGACGGTATGCTTGGGCGAATTGAGAATGGCTTCAAGCGAGAGCGCCAGTTTACCGCCGATGCTTCTCACGAGCTACGTACACCACTGGCAGCCATGCAAACCATCCTGTCCGTGAGTCGCGGTGGCAAGCGGTCATTGACTGAATATCTCCAGGCCCTCGATGATTTGGCAGACGAAACCAGGCGTATGCGTGAACTGGTGGAGGCTTTGCTACAACTGGCACGTGGGGACGGTAAGCTAATTTTGAGCCGTGAGCGGTTCGACCTTGCCGTATTACTGGCAGACGTGGCGGATTCCATGCTCCCACTGGCTGAAGCCAAGGGTTTGGAAATGAACCTGGAATTACCCGACCATTTGACCATCGCCGGAGATACAGACCAACTCATCCGGCTGTGGGTTAACTTGATCGATAATGCCATCAAATATTCCGAGATCGGTGCCATTACCATTTCTGCCCGAGTCGAGAAAGGGCAGGCCGTCGTCCGCATCAGTGACACAGGTTCAGGCATCCCGGCTGAGCATCTGCCACATGTCTTCGAACGATTCTATCGGGTAGAAGCTTCTCGTTCATCGAATGGGGCGGGGCTTGGGTTAGCCATTGCACAACAAATCGTCGAGGCGCATGGCGGAGAAATCACCATCGAAAGTACGCTTGAAACAGGAACAACCTTTACCATCTGCCTGCCTTTATGAAATAAATTGCGGTTTCGCTTCACGTTAACTTCATTTCAGCCCCCTAGAATAAAAGCATAAACAGGATGATCTGTTGAATTCAGATAAAAGGAGACTGATTATGAAAATTAACCGTTTTATTGCCCTGGCCGCGATTGCCATACTGGCTGTAACTGCAATGGGTTTTACCGGCTACCAGGTTTTTGCCCAGGGGAACCATAGCCAAGTGACGAGCATTTCTTCTCAGGCCGATGCCTGCGCCCAGGACCAGGCCGATGGCACGGAAGCCGCCTCCGGCACTGACACCGACAACGTTGACCTGCAATGCGGCGACCAGAACGCGCCAGATACCGGTGTGGAAACATCCAAAGATCAGGAAACTGTTGGCGCAGCCGACACCGACAATGTTGAGGAACAGGTTGGTGACCAGAACGGCGTAGACACGGGGGCAGAAGCGCCTGAATCGGCCTCCTCAAACAAGTAATTTTCTCCTCCCAAGCAGCGCCCCCGGAAGGGGGCGCTGTGTAGTTAATGTCCAGAAGACCCAATAGGTAGCAAAGAAAGTCTTCACCCCGACTTCATCTTGCGCCATTATCATTTTTGTATCACAGACAATTCTGCCCATTTGATAGGAGTAAAAATGTTCAATCGTACCCGTACAACCCTGTTCACTTTACTTGTATTTGTTCTGACACTGACTGCTTGTGGCGCACCGGCTACTCTGGCTCCCACCGGCAATAAGACAGGATCTCAAGCTACCCTGCCCGCCGTCGCAAATGGAGAAAATGGCGGCGAGGGGGGTGTAGAAGCTGCACTTGTCACTTATTCTGACGCTTCGCAAGGATTTGCTATTGGTCATCCCGGCCCCTGGACCCAGGACACTTCTTTCACCAATGGCGTCAAATTTGTCGGTGGCGATGATTGGATGAAACTAGAATTTGTCATGCCGCCCGCGGGCACAAATGCGATGGCTTATGCCCAGAGCGATGTTGCCGCGGTAACCGCTGCTTTCTCCGGCTTCAAGTTGATTGACGTTCATGCCTCCACCGAAGTCCAGAACGCCATCGTCATGGGCTTTACATCAGATGGAAAATCCGCTGTGACAGGCAAGGCTTTCACTGCGCACAACGAACGTTACTACATGCCGCTCGCCGATGGGCGTATCGCTGTCCTGACAGTCTATGGCCCTAAAAATCATTATGACCAACAAGGCGTGCGTGATATTGCATTGACATTCCAATTGACCAAATAAAAAATGACTGCAAAAGGCACAAAGGTTGCCCGTGCCCAGCTATCCCCATCCCGCGAAGGGGAAGGAATTCTGGCTCCCTTTTTCCCGGAGGAGAAGCACAACCTTTCGTGTTCTTTGTGGTGGAAAGTTTGAAAAAAATGGAAGCCCTGCTTCTCAACAACCTCTATAAAATCTACAAGGAAGGCAAAGTCGAAACCGTTGCCTTGCGCGAAGCAAAATTGAGCGTGCAGGCGGGTGAATTCATCGCCATTACGGGACGTTCGGGTGCAGGTAAAAGCACCCTGCTCAACCTCGTCGGCGGACTGGCGCTGCCCAGTGCGGGCCAAGTGGTGATCGACGGCAGTGACATCACCCGCATGAACGAAAGCGAACGCGCCGCCTTCCGTCGTAAATACGTCGGCATTGTTTATCAAATGGATAATTTGATTCCTTTCCTGTCAGCATTGGAAAATGTCATGCTGCCCATGCAACTCTCGGGGCGAAAAGATGCCTCCCACCGTGCCAAAGACCTGCTAAAAGAGGTCGGCCTTGCCGAACGGATGAGTCACAAGCCCGCGCAGTTGTCAGGCGGGGAACGTCAGCGCGTGGCGATTGCTGTTGCCTTAGCCAATGAACCATCCCTATTACTCGCCGATGAATTGACTGGTGAACTTGACTCTGCCACTGCCGACAAAGTGATGGATTTGCTTGGAACACTCAATGCCAGCCACCGGTTGACGCTGGTCATCGTTACGCACAACAAGACAGTCGCGGCACGCGCCAAACGCCAGATTAAGATTGCGGACGGAAAATTGTACGAAAGTGAGCCCGCCCATGTCTAACTTAATCCCCGAAGTGGTTTTGCAAACCACCAACCTGAAGCGCGAATATCGTCTTGGACGCGAACCTGTCAAGGCGCTGGATGATGTCAACATTGAAATTCGCCAGGGCGAATTCGTCGCCATCATGGGACCCAGCGGCAGCGGCAAGTCCACGCTGCTCAATTTGCTCGGCGGACTCGACCAGCCCACCAGCGGCACGGTGATTCTGGATGGGCACGATCTTTCAGAATACAGCGAAGAGGGGCTGGCAAAGATCCGACGTGAGAAAATGGGATTTATTTTCCAGCGACATGACCTGTTTCCCGTGCTGACCGCGCGTGAGAATATCGAATTTCCCATGCTGCTCAACGACACCACCCCCCAGGATCGTCACAAGCAAAGCGACCAGTTGCTCAACCTGGTGCAGTTGGCAGAAAAAGCCGACTCCTTGCCCGAAGAACTCTCCGGCGGACAGCAGCAGCGCGTGGGCATTGCCCGCGCCCTCGCCAACGCCGCCTCCATTCTATTGGCGGACGAGCCGACGGGCAATCTCGACAGCGCCACCTCCGCCGACATTATCGACTCGCTCATTGCGCTCAAACAAGCCCGCAACCTGACGCTCATCATGGTGACGCATGACCCCGAAGTCGCTGCTCATGCGGATCGCACGTTGAAATTGAAAGACGGGCATTTACTCGTGGAAAATGGAAGTGCCAAATGACCCTCTCCTACGCCTGGAAACTTGTAACGCGTAACCTGCGCCGTACCTTTACCTACCTTTTTGGGCTTGCATTGGCTGTCGGGTTGTTCGCGGGCATCCTCTTTTTTGTGGATGTCACCGCCCGCCAGATGACTGCTACCGCCATCACGCCCGTCAAGATCGACATCATCGCACATGGCACCACGCCCGATGTCAATGTCATGGATTCGGCAGCCACGATTGCTCAACAACGTGGCGTCAGCGCAGCGGAACCTGTCTATGCCGCTGATTTTTCATCCGCGGTGAAAGTGAACGGTGACCATCCCTCGCCCGCGGGGCGCATGTTTGCCATCCGCCCTTCCTACCTGAAAACCTTCGATGTCTTGCAGGTTAGTTCGGGCGCGCTCGATTCATCGGGTGGGGTCATCAGCGATGCGATGTCGATCTCGCAGAATATCAAAGTCGGTGACTCGATCCAATTGACCTTTAACGGCATCAACCAGCCCATCACACTCCCCGTTACAGGCATCGCCAATATGGACAACGCCGACGCGCTCTTTGCTACGGCAACCGAAGCTGAGAATGCCATTGTCTCAGATGTGGTCATTGTGGATCAAGCCTGGTTCCAAAAAAATCTACTGGGTTCGTTGAAGACCATCGCCATGGACCCGAACACTGCCGCGCTCCCCGGGGTTGTTAACCTCGACCCGCAAGTTCAAATCCGTGTCAACCGTGACAGCCTGCCCGGAGACCCGACCCTGGCCTCCCTGCAAGTCGAATCCTTGCGGCGTGGCATCGAACGGCTTTTCCCTGGTCAATTGAAATCTGGCAACAACCTTTTTAATGCATTCTCATCTGCCAAAGGCGACGTGCTGGCCGCCAAGATTCTCTTTATCTTCCTCGGTTTGCCTGGGGTTGCGCTGGCTGCCTACCTCTCCAAATTCGCCGCCGAGCTTTTCGCCGAATCCCAACGGCGTGAGATCAGTCTCTTGCGCACACGCGGCGCGACTCCTACCCAGATCACGGGCATCGTTGCCGTGACCTCGATTTTTCTCGCCATTGGCGGTTCGGCTTTGGGGTTGATATTCGGGATTCTCGCCTTGTATGCCTCTGCGGGAGCGCAGTTGACCGCCAGCCTGAATCCCTTCACTTCTTCCTTCGACTGGAACCTGTTCGTCACTTCGGCGGGCATTGCCTTCGCTGCGGGTTTGATCCTGACCTTCCTTGCGGCCTTCCTCCCGACCTTTGGCTCGCTGCGCCGCGAGATCACACAGGAGCGCCGTTCCGTCCGCCGCGTGGAATCCGAACCGTTTTGGAAACGCTCTTACCTTGACCTGATCCTGCTCGGCGCAGCAGTCGTTTCGCTCTACGTCACACAGGTTAACGGCGGCTTCAAGCCGACGGGCAACGAAGGCGCAGCCATTACACTTTCCTTCTACATTTTCCTGACGCCGTTCTTTGCCTGGACAGGCTTGACCTTGCTCGTCCTGCGCCTGATCGAAAAAGGACTGGTCGCCTCGGGCAGCCAGATCGGCAACTTGTTCCGCCGTCTGTTTGGCGAGATCGGCGAAGTGGCTGGCAAGTCTTTGGCCCGCCGCGCCAGCCGCATCAGCGCCGCCGTTACCATCATCGCGTTGACTCTCTCCTTCGGAGTGAGCCTATCCATCTTCCAGAAGACCTATACTCATGAGAAACAGCTCGACTCGCAGTACATTGTCGGCTCGGACATCCGCTTTACCCCTGCCTTGAATACCCCGCAAAATGCGGATTTTGCCACGCAGTTGCAAATTCCTGATGTGACCAGCGTCACTGGCGTGGTGCGCGATACGCAGGCGTTGGTGGGTTCGGAGAAAAACACGGTCTATGGCATTGACTTACCTTCTTTCCGAAAGACTGCATATCTCCCCGATAGTTTCTTTGTGGATGGCAATGCCCAACAGACGATTGATGCTATGACCAACCGCACCACCAACTATGCGCCTGGTTCCGCCAAACAGGTGCTCAACGCGCTGGCAAATACCCCGAATGGCGTCATCATCTCGGTCGAGCAGGCGGAGAAGTACAACATCCGTGTTGGCGATCCCGTATTGCTACGTCTCTACAACCGCAGCACCAACCAATACGCTGATGTGCAAACCAAAGCAGTGGGACTCTTTATTTACTTCCCGACATCTGCCCAGGATTCGGATTTCATTCTGAACCGTGACTTCATGATCAAGAGTTCGGGTTACCCGGCGATGAATTACTTTCTCATCAAAACGGACGGTTCTTCACAGGCGATACAAAACGTGACCGACAGTCTGACGGCGCAATACAAGAACGTTATGCCAGTTCGCATCCAGAGCATCGACACGGTGGTCAAGACCGAGTCGAGTTCGCTGACATCCCTCAACCTTGGTGGGTTGGGTACAATGGAGCAACTCTACACCATCATCGTTGTTTCGATGGGGCTGGCCATCTTCCTACTGGCGATGATCAACGAACGCCAGCGCGAGTTTGGTGCCATGCGCGCCCTCGGCGCGAATCTTAACCATCTGCGCCGTTTCCTGTTCACCGAAGCCCTGGCGATCAGCGGCTTGAGCTTAGTCATCGGCGCGGGCGTGGGTGTTTTGCTGGCGCGGCTGCTGGTCATGCTGCTGGGCATCATCTTCACCATCCCTGTTCAAATGCTATCATGGGATTGGCTGGGATTGCTCATCCTTGCAGCCTTTGTCGTGGCAGGCATGGTCATCAGTGTGGCAATCACTACTCGTCGGTTGTCCACGATGAAGGTGGTGGAGGCGTTAAGAGAATTGTAGTTGTCCAACAATGGATGACATTCCCAGATTGGTTACAATTGGGCACGTTCGTCTGGGGATGATGATTTATAACCCTGGTGGGTGTGGTGCTTTTTGCCTCCGGTTTCGATTTGTCACAGTGATGGTCTGAAACTGAATTCTCTTTACATAAAGCATTAGCCTTCTATTTGCTCCTCAGCAGAATAATTTAATGTGGTTGACATGATGGAAAAAGCCAAGAATTCGGCAAAACAAGTATCTGTGTGGAACCTGCCGCGCAATGTCTGGGCAGTGGGCCTGACCAGCTTTTTTATGGACGTTTCCAGTGAGATGGTGATCAACATCCTGCCGCTCTTCCTGGCCAATGTCCTGGGGGTACAAACCAGTATTATTGGCATGATCGAAGGGTTGGCCGAGACAACGGCCAGTATCCTAAAGCTATTTTCAGGATGGCTTTCGGATAGACTGGGTGGACGAAAATGGTTGGCAGTTACCGGGTATGGACTGTCGGCTGCTTCGAAGCCCTTTTTTTATATTGCCGGTACCTGGGAATTGATCGCCGGTGTGCGCTGGACAGACCGCGTAGGAAAAGGCATCCGCACTGCGCCACGAGATGCACTGGTGGCAGATTCAGTGACCAAAGAAACCAGAGGATTGGCCTTTGGTTTTCATCGGGCGATGGATACAGCTGGCGCAGCACTTGGGGTCGTCATCGCTGTGGTTGTAGTTTGGCTGGCACAAAAGAATACATTGGACTTATCGAAATCCACTTTTCAAGTGGTGGTCTTGGTCAGCCTGCTACCTGCGTTCTTGGCCATTATCTCCCTGGTTGTCGGTGCCAAGGATGTTCCGGTTCAGGGGCAGCGTGCCGCGCCCCGCTTTTCATTACGTGGTATGGGAAAACCTTTTCTGGCTTTTCTTGTGATTGTGAGCGTCTTTACTCTGGGGAATTCGTCAGATGCTTTTCTGGTCTTGCGCGCTCAGAATCTGGGTATAGCCGTGACTGGCATCCTGATGATGCTGGTGATGTTCAATTTGATTTATTCGCTAGTTTCCACCCCGGCAGGCTCACTTTCCGATCGCATCGGACGGAGACGTTTGATCATTGGTGGCTGGTTGGTGTATGCGTTGATCTACTTGGGTTTTGCCTTTGCCCAGTCCAGTTGGCAAGTGTGGGTATTGTATGTTGCTTATGGTTTGTATTATGGTATGGCTTATGGCACAGCGAACGCCTTGGTGGCAGACCTGGTGCCGGAGCATTTGCGTGGAACGGCTTATGGAACTTATAATGCAATCATTGGTGTCATGGCTTTTCCGGCTTCGCTTATCGCCGGGTTGCTCTGGCAGGGAGCAGGCGTCTGGCAAGGGTTTGGGCCTTCGGCACCCTTCCTGTTTGGCGGCACATTGGCCTTGATCGCAGCCATCTTAATGGCTTTTTGGTTGCCGCGGGTTCAAAGTGTAGAACAAAGCACATAACCGATACTTATCGTATGGCTCAGTCACATTGGGTATGGATATATGTTGGTATCTCTTCCATAAAATCTTGGTAAATCTTTTGGGTGCGTTCAAATTGAGTTGAAGGCCGGGCTTCAATCTGGTAAAGTGAGTTTTACCAAAAACACTCCAGGAAAGAAGCTATGGCCTCCAACTCACAAGAGATTATACAAGACGTTCGTATTCAATTTGAGCAATTGTTGGACTTTGTCACGGGAGATGAAGCCAAAGATGCAACAGCGGATCAGATTGAAAGAGGTTTGTTCAAGTTGTTGGTGCAGTTTGGGTACAAACTGTTACAACTGTTCTTTATTATGCGGTCGGAAACCAGTTCTCGCGAACCGTTAACGATTGTAGATAAGCAAGTATTGGCACGGTTCAGATGTGAGAAAAAGCACCTTTACAAATTAGAGACAGGTAGCCACTGAACGGATAAGATTAAGTTGTTGTACAAAACTTATCAGACAAGAGGCTACCTGCGATGACAGTTTACACGATTTCAGCACTTTCTACCAGAGTGATCTGGCCTGAACCGATTGAACAAATCTGGCAAGTTTTGCCAAGTGGTGGTCAAAGTTTGCCGGGCTGGAAGCGTAAGGATATTGGGTTCAGTGAGCGGC